>JAIFMT010000012.1 GCA_020048295.1 Rhodoferax sp. | reverse complement strand
TGATTCGCACCGCGCTGGCGGCTGGCGCGCGCGGCTTCATTCCCAAAACCGCAGACCCGGCCCTGGTGCTGCAAGGGTTTGAACGAATTTTGGCTGGCGAGTTTTTTGTGCCCCCTGAACTGGCTGCCACGCTGCACAACAGCACCCAAGCAGAGGCCGCCACGCGAAACCTGTCACCCCGACTGCAACAGGTGCAAGAACTGCTGTTGCGCGGCAGCGCCAACAAGATCATCGCGCGCAACCTGAATTTGTCCGATCACACCGTCAAGGAGTATGTGTCTTCGGTGCTGACTTACCACGGTGTCGCCAACCGGCTGGAACTGGTGCTCAAGCTGGGGGGCCACGGGTCGCGCTGAGCCAGCGTCCCACACGGGCGCGCGCCCAACTGGGCAGACCAGGTTCAACCCACCCGCATCAAAGCCGTGTGCGACGGTCGACCGGGCAGGTGCAGTTGCGAGAGGGCCGGGGCAGACTCGGCCAGCAGCACGCCGCGTCGGAACACTTTCAGCCGGGTGGCGCGCAGGCGCAGTGCTTCGATCGGGTCGCGCGCCTGCAACAGCACAAAGTCAGCATGACAACCCACTGCCAGCCCATAGTGCTGCAGTCCGAGCACGCGCGCGGCGTTCACCGTCACCGCATCAAAACATTGGCGCATGGCGCTCTGGCTGGTCATTTGCGCCACATGCAGGCCCATGTGGGCGACTTCGAGCATGTCGCCGCTGCCCAGCGAGTACCAGGGGTCCATCACACAGTCATGGCCAAACGCCACATTGATGCCCGCAGCCAGCAGCTCTGGCACGCGCGTCATGCCACGCCGTTTTGGATAGCTGTCGTGGCGGCCTTGCAGGGTGATGTTGATCAGCGGGTTGGCCACCGCATGCAACTGGCTCTCGGCCATCAGGGCGATCAGCTTGCTCACATAGTAGTTGTCCATACTATGCATGGAAGTCAGGTGCGAGCCAGTGACGCGCCCATGCAGCCCCAGCCGCTGCGTCTCGAAGGCCAGCGTCTCCACATGGCGCGACAGCGGGTCGTCCGACTCGTCGCAATGCATGTCCACGCGCAGGCCACGCTCGGCGGCCAGCTCACACAGCAGCTTCACGCTGACCGCACCGTCTTCGTTGGTCCGCTCAAAGTGCGGAATACCGCCCACCACATCAACGCCGCGCTCCAGCGCACGCTTCAAGTTCAGCAGCGCATCAGGAGCGCGCAGCACGCCGTCCTGCGGAAACGCCACCAGTTGCAGGTCAATGTAAGGGGCCACCTGGCGCTTCACCTGTAGCAACGCATCGACCGCCAGCAGCCGCGCGTCGCACACATCGACATGCGTGCGAATCGCCAGCAGGCCCTGGGCCACTGCCCAGTCGCAATAAGCCAGCGCGCGCGCCATCAGCGCCTCTTGGGTGAGCTGCGGTTTGAGTTCTCCCCACAACGCAATGCCTTCCAGCAGCGTGCCCGACTGGTTGACGCGTGGCAGGCCGTAACTCAGCGTGGCATCCAGATGAAAGTGGGCGTCAACAAACGGCGGACTCAGCAGCTGGCCTTGTGCGTCGAGTGTTTGCTGCGCCGGCGCGCGCAGGCCGGCCGCCACCGCAACAATCTTGCCGCCCTGCACAGCCACCGACATGCCGCTGCGCCCATCGGGCAGGCTGGCGTCTTGAATCAGCAAGTCAAGCATGGGGTTGCCTCATTACTTCAAAATAGTGAGCTGTCAGCGCATATAACATAAGGGCTAACGGTGAAAAAGCCTTAAAAACCTGGCGCACCCCAGAGAATCCCTATCAGTCGATCGACACCCAGGCCGGGTCGGGTTGCCACTGGGCGGCCCAGCGTGGCAGGTCTTGCGCCGGCATCGGCCTGGCAATGCCAAAGCCTTGCGCCAGGTAGCAACCGAGCTTGAGCAACTGCACGCCGTGGGCGATGGTCTCCACACCTTCGGCAATCACCTGGCGCTGGAACGCGCGGGCCAGCCCGATCACGCCTTCCAGAATCGCCAGGTCATCCGGATCGACCAGCATGTCGCGCACAAAACTCTGGTCCATCTTCAACAGCGTCACCGGCAGGCGCTTCAGGTAGGTGAGCGACGAGTAGCCCGTGCCAAAGTCGTCCAGCGCGAACTCAACCCCCATTTCGGTGCATTGCTTGATGACTTGCGAAACCCCGGCGATGTCTTCCAGCGCGCTGGTTTCCAGCACCTCAAGCGCCAGGCTGCCGGGTTTGACGCTGGGGTGGCGGGCCAGAATCTCGCGCAGCCGGGTCACAAAATCGATCTGCTGCAGCTGGCGCGCGCCAACGTTGACGCTGACGGCAATGTCAAAGCCCTGCGCGTGCCAGCTTTCCACTTGCGTCAGCGCGGCATCGATCACCCATTCACCCACATCAATGGCCAGCGGGTGGTCTTCGATGGTGGGCAAGAACGAGACCGGCATTTGCAGGCCTTGCTCGGGGTGTTGCCAGCGGATCAGCGCCTCGGCGCCGATGATTTGCCCGCTGCGCATATTGACCTTGGGCTGGTAGTGCAGCACCAGCTCGTTGGACAACAGCGCCTGGCGGATGCCCTTGAGGCTTTCATGGTGACTGCGCAGGCCACTGTCTTGCGCGGTGTCAAACAGGTGAAAGCGGTTTTTGCCGGCCAGCTTGGCCTGGTACATGGCCTGGTCGGCCTGGCGCAGCAGTTGCTCGGCATCGATGTCGAAATTTTGCGGATAAAACGTCACGCCCAGGCTGGCCGACACCTTGAGCGCGACGTTGACCAATTGCACGGGCAGCGCCGCGGCTTCGAGCAGGCGGTTCAGCAGTGGCAGACTGGCGGACGTGTCGTCCATGTCCATCAGCACCGCGACAAACTCGTCACCGCCAATGCGCGCCAGCGTGTCGCCGTCGCGCAGCGCGTGTTTCATGCGCTTGGCCACCGTCATCAGCAACAAGTCGCCGGCCTCATGGCCATGCGTGTCGTTGATGACCTTGAAGCCGTCGAGGTCGAGAAAGATCACCGCCAGTTTCTGGCCACGGCGTACCGATTGCGTCATGCCCTGGCGCAGCCGGTCGGCCAGCAGCACGCGGTTGGGCAGGCTGGTCAGCACGTCATAGTGGGCGATGTGATCAAGCTCTTTCTGGTGTTCTTTGATGGCCGTGATGTCGGAAAACAGCGCCACATAGTGTTGCGCCCGCCCTTCGGTATCGGTCACCGTGCTGATGGTCAGCATTTCGGCAAAGACCTCGCCGCTTTTGCGGCGGTTCCAGATCTCGCCATACCAGTGGCCTTTGGCGGCAAGTTGCTCCCACATCATCTGGTAGAACTCTTTGCTTTGCAGGCCCGAGTTCAGCATGCGCGAGTGTTTGCCAAGCGCCTCGGTACGGCTGTAGCCGGTGATGCGGGTGAAGGCATCGTTGACATCGATGAAGATGCCGTCCAGGTTGGTGATGGCAATGCCCTCGCGCGCGCTGGCAAACACCCCGGCAGCGAGCTGCAGCTTTTCCTGCTCTTGTTTACGCTCGGTGATGTCGGTCTTGACCGCCACATAGTTGGTGATCTCGCCCGCCGCATTCTTGACCGGTGAGATCTGGCAGTCTTCCCAGTAGATTTCGCCGTTTTTTCGTCTGTTGATCAACTCGCCTTTCCAACGGTTGCCGCTGGTGAGCTGGCCCCAGAGTTGCGGGTAGGTGGCGTCGCTGGTCTGGCCCGACTGCAGCATGCGTGGGTTTTGGCCAATGGCTTCCTCGGCGCTGTAGCCGGTGACTTCGGTAAAGCGCGGGTTGACGTACTGGATGATGGCATTCAAGTCGGTGATGACCACCGAAGCCGGGCTTTGCTCAATGGCCACCGTGAGCTTTTTCAGGTTGGCCTGGGTTTGCGTGTGCTCGGCAATTTCGGCCACCAGCTGGTCGCGCTGCGCCACCACCTGGCGGCGCAACTGCTCGCGTTCAATCAGGTTGCTGATGCGCTGGCGCGCTATCTCGACCTGAATTGGCTTGGTGATGTAGTCGGCCGCACCCAGCGCGAGGCCCTTGAGTTCGGCCCCCTGCTCGTGCAGGGCAGTGACAAACATGATGGGAATGTCGTGCAGCGTGGGCTCGGCCTTGAGTCGGCGACAGGTCTCAAAACCGTCCATCCCGGGCATCATGATGTCGAGCAGAATCAAGTCGGGCACGTGCTGTAGCGCCAGACTGATGCCCATCGGCCCCGAAGTGGCCAGTTGCAGATCAAAGTCGGCCTTGAGCGCGGCCCCCAGGGTCAGCAGGTTGACCGGGGTATCGTCGATGGCCAGGACTTTGGGTTTCAGATTTTCCATAGGTTCGCAGGTTAGCAGAATCAGGCCGCGTCGGACACCCGTTGCAGCAGCGCCAGCGCTTGCGCAAACTGCAAATTTCTCACCAGCGGTGCAATGGCGTCGAACGTGCCGGCCAGCGGGGTGTGAGCCGCCGCCGCTTGCAGCGCCGCAAAACGTTCAATGGCATCGTACTTGTGTTGTTCCAGCAACGCCTGCGTTTCGACCATCAGCGCGGCCAGCGGCGACGGGACATTGGCGCCACCTTGTTGCAGCTCATCGGCGGACATCGCTTCAGCACTGGCCACCAGACGCGTGGGCAGCCAGGCCGACAATGCCCCGGCCAGCGCATCAAGGGCAATTGGCTTGGTCAAAAAGCCGTCCATGCCAACGGCCAGACAGTGCAGCCGATCGTCCTCGAAAGCGTCGGCGGTCAGCGCGATGATCGGCACCCTGGGGCGATTGCCGTCCAACTCGGTCTGACGGATCAGCAGGGTGGCCTGGTAACCATCCATCACCGGCATGTGCAGGTCCATCAGTAGCAGGTCCGGGGTCGCACCTTTGGCCAGCACTTCGACGGCCAGCAGGCCGTTTTCCACCAGATCGACTGTCACACCGAGCGTACCCAGCAGGCCCTCGATCACCATGCAGTTGACCGGGTTGTCTTCGGCCACCAGCACGTGGCCGGTAAAGCACGGTTGCCCGGTGGCTGGCAGCGCGGGGGCGGGGGCGCTTGCCAGGGGTGATGTGGGCGTGGTGTGGGTGATCGGGCTGACCTGGATGCGAAACCAGAAGCGCGCGCCCTGGCCCGGTGCGCTTTGCACACCGACACTGCCGCCGAGCAGTTGCGCCAGTCGCCGCACGATTGACAGGCCCAGCCCGGAGCCACCAAATTCGCGCGTGGTGGAGCTGTCGGCCTGGGAAAACGCCTCGAACAGGGTTGCCTGCTTTTCGGGCGCAATGCCAATGCCGGTGTCCGTCACGGCAAACTCCAGCAGCGTTCCTCCGTCTGGGTCGCTCACGGAACTGGCTTCCATCAATATTCGCCCGGCTGGCGTGAACTTGATGGCGTTGCCCACCAGGTTGCTCAGCATTTGACGCAGGCGGTGGCTGTCGCTCATATAGCTTTGCATCGGAGCGCCGTGCCATTGCCAGTCAAGCTGCAACCCCTTGTTTCTGGCAGCACCGGAAAACAGCGCCTGCGCTTCCTGCAGCAGCTGCGCTGGATCCACCGGGGACAAATCCACCTCAAAATGGCCAGCCTCGATTTTTGACAAATCCAGAATGTCGTTGAGCAGGTTCAGCAAGGAGCGCCCTGAGCTCAGCACCGTTCGCGCGTATTCCAACCGGTCGCGCTCACTCAAGCTGGGCTGCGCCAGCAACTGCGCCATGCCCAGAATGCCGTTCATCGGGGTGCGGATTTCATGCGACATGGTGGCCAGAAACCGGCTTTTGGCCAGATTGGCGGCCTGCGCTTCCTGGTTGGCGCGTACCAGGTCGGTGATGTCGATGCGAAAACCGGCGGTGCTGCCGTCGGGCAGGCGCCGCTCAATAATGCGCAGCACCCGGCCATCGTTGAGCGTTTGCAACACCGGTGCGCTGGCGGTGCGGTGCGCGGCCAGCCGCTCGGTCACCCATTCTTCCTCCCGGCCGACGGCATCGGGGTGTTGGCCACGGCGCACCCCTTCGCGGATGAGTGCTTCAAAGGTGATGCCCAGCTGGATGGCCGGCGACGAGGTGGCGTAGATGTGGCGAAATTTTTCGTTGAAGAAAGCCAGACGGTCTTGCGGGTCAAACAGGGCAAAGGCCTCATCAATCGAGTCAATCGCGCCGCGCAGCATCTGCATGCTGTGGGTGGCTTGCGCCTGCGCCTGTTTGCGCTCGGTGATGTCGGTGTAGGTGGTGACAAAGCCGCCGTCGGGCATGGGCGCAGCGCGCACGTCGAGCACCACGCCGTTGGGGCGGGTGCGCTCAAACTGTTGCAGGGTGGAGTGATGCAGGCGCGGCGTGTTTTGCGCCACCAGATCTTCGGGCACGCCAAAGCCGTATTCACCGCGCTCAGCGTTAAAGCGCAACAAGCGCTCGAAGCTGATGTGTGGGTCGTCAAACAGCGCATCAGGCAGGTCCAGGCTACTTTGGAAGAGGCTGTTTTTAGCCACCAGCCGGTGGCCGGCATCGAACACGCTCAAGCCGACCGGGATGTTGTCGAGGATGCTCTGCAGCAGCAGGTTGTTACGCTGCAGCGACTCTTGCGCCGCGTGGCGTTCGGTGATGTCGCCCATTGCGCTGATGAACTGCTGAATGCGCCCCGAGGCGTTGCGGTTCACGGTGATAGATTCGCGCACAAAGTACAGACGGCCGTCCTTATGGCGGTTGACCAACTCGCCCTGCCAGACATCGTGCGCCAGAAGGCTGCGCCACATGGCGGCATAAAACTGCTGGTCGTGCTGCCCCGAGGCCAGCAGCCGGGGGCTCTTGCCGAGCAATTCCTGTGCGCTGTAACCGGTGATGCGGCACAGTGCCGGATTGACCTCAATGATGAGCCCCTGGGCATTGGTGATCAGGATGCCGTCATACGAGTGCGTGAACACGGCGGTGGCCAGCCGGGCATCGGTGTCGCGCTGGTAACGCAGCATGGCGTAGCGCAGGGCTTTGCGCAGGTCTTGGCCGCTACCGCCCTTGGTCAGGTAGTCTTCGGCCCCTGACTGGATGGCGGCCTGGCGGGAATCGCTGTCGTCGAACCCGGTCAGCACGATCACCGGTGCATCGATCAGCGCGCGGCACAGTGCCACGCTTGCCACACCCGCCGAGTCGGGCAGGTTCAAGTCCAGCAGCACCACGTCGGGGCGAAAGTTTTCCGTCTCCACCAACTGGCGGGCCTGTGCCATGCTGTCGGCGTGGTGCAACTGGTAGCGGTCTTCACCCGGCTCGGCCAGTTGCAGCGCAATCAGGTGCGCATCGCCTGGCTCGTCTTCGATCAGCAACACCAATTTGCTGGCAGGCGGTGTGGCTGGATGCAGGTGCGTGGCAGAAAACATGGGTTGGCTCAATGGCGCTGTGGCAGGCGCACCAGATGGATCCAGTAGTCGCCGAGTTGGCGGATGGCGGTGATGAACTCGTCCACGTCCATCGCTTTGGTGAGGTAGCCCGAGGCGCCCAGCTTGTAGGAGGCGAGCACGTCGCGCTCGACCTCCGAGGTGGTCAGGATCACCACCGGAATGTCGCGCAGCGCGCTGTCGGCCTTGAGGGCGGTGAGGCATTCGCGTCCATCCATGCGCGGCATGTTGAGGTCCAGCAAGATCAGGTTGGGGCGTGGCGCGCTGGCAAAGCGGGGGGGCTGGCGGCGCAGGAATTCAAGCACCTCGCGGCCATCCTCCACATGGTGCAGCTCAGCGGGCAGGCGCGCCTCGGCCAGCGCGGCTTTGACCAGATGGGCATCGGCGGGCTCGTCTTCGGCCAGCAAAATCACAAACGGACTGGGTTGCGGATTCAAGTTGTTTCCTGCGCAGGGAGTTCAAAACACACACGGACACCGCCACCCGGTGCCGCCTCCAACCAGGCGCGGCCACCACAGCTGTCGGCAATGTGCCGGATGATAGCCAGTCCGATGCCGGTGCCTTCGCTGCTGGCGTTCAGGCGCTCAAATACCCGGAACAGCCGCTCAAAGTACTGGGCATCAATGCCCGGGCCGTTGTCGCTGACGCAAAAGCGCACCCAGCGGTCAAGCGGCTGGCCATCGATGGTGATGTGCCGTGGCGTACCAGCCAGCGGCGGCTGACCAAACTGCAAGGCGTTGTCGAGCGCCATCTCGAACAGGTCACTTAGGCGCGGCGCATCGATCCAGACCGACGGCAGTCTGCCCAGCGTCACTTGCGCGTGAACGGCCTCAATGCGCGGCTGCAGTTGCGCCAGCAGCCCACGCAGCACCGGCTCTGGGTCGGTCAGCGCTGGCGTGGCGCGCGGCTGGTCGGCCGCCAGGTAGCGCTCCACGTCGCCCAGCTGCTTCTTCATGCGCCGCGCCTGCTGGCCAATAAAGTCGAGTGACAGCCGCGTGTCGGCGGGCAGCGATTGACCTGCCAGCTGGGTGCCAAGCCGCTCGGCGTAGCTGGCCAGACGGCGTGCCGGCTCCTGCAAATGGTGCGCAGTGACCTCAGATAAACGTTGCAGTTCCTGGGTGCGTGCGGCCACCCGGCTCTCCAGCAGGCGTTCCTGGGTTTGCAGTTCCAGCAGCAGCTTGGCCAGGCCAGCGAGCAACAGGCTGAACGCCAGCGCCAACACGCCCTTGAGCAGCAAACCGGGGGGGTCGCTCCAGCCGCGCGCCGGACTGATGCTTAAGTGCCAGGTGGCGTTAGGCACCGCCAGTTCAGCGGTCACGGGGTCTGGCAACGGCTGCACGGTGTTGCTGCCGATCAGCTGCTTTTGCCCGGTGTCGGGGTGCATGCGCCACAGCTGGTAGAGAAAACCGCGCTCTTGCAGCAGCCCCAGATGGGCGGCTTCAAGGGCTTGCGGAAAGCGCAGCAGCACCACCACAAAACCCCAAAAATAGGGTGCACCCGAGTCGGCCGGCAAAAACACTGGCAAACGCGCTGCCGCACCCAACCCGCCTTGCAGCAGCGAAAATGGTCCGGCCAGCGTCAGTTGGCCGGTGTCACGGGCCAGAAAGGCCTCTTTGTTGCGGCTGGGGTCGGCCAGCAGGTTGTGACCGATGGCCTTTTCGTTGCCGGCCAGCGGCACGATGTCGGACACAGTGCCGCCAGCGGCCATTTGCAACGAACCCACGCCGGGATAGAACGGCAGCATCTGGGTGGCGGTTTCGGTAAATTCGGGCACTCGGCCCTTGCCCTGGCGCACCATGGCCCCGAGCGCGTAGGCGGCAGAAAAGGCACGTTCCAGGTTGCCCTGCAGGGCTTGCGCGCGCTCGGTGGCCAGGTTGGCGGCCAGTGCGCGCGCTTCGCGCAGGCGGGAGGCTTCCAAGGTCCAGATCAAACCCGCTGACAAGGTGGCAGCCACGACAAACACACCGACGGCCACGCTCCAGGCGCGCACGGATGAGCTGGGCAATGATCTCATGGGGCGGGGGTTTCGGCGCTGGTGGCTGCTGGGAATGGGGTCTGCGGCAGTTCCACGCAAAACTGGCTGCCCTGCCCGACCCCCGCAGATTCGGCCCAGATGCGCCCGCCGTGGTGTTCGGCAATTTTGCGGCACAGTGCCAGCCCGATGCCCGTGCCTTCAAAGGCGATGCGCGACTGCAGCCGCGAGAACACCTGGAACAGCCGGTCGATCTGGTCTGCCTGCAGGCCCACGCCGTTGTCAGCCACGCACAGCCGCCAGTGACGCGCGGTCAGTTCACTGCGCAGGGTGATCTGCGGCACCTGCTTGTCGATGCGGAATTTCAGCGCGTTGGCCAGCAGGTTCTGCAGCAGCCGCAGCATCTCGTCAGGGCTGACAAAAATCTTTGGCCAATGGCCAAGCAAGCGCAACTGCGCCCCGCTTTCAGCCACGCTGGCTTGCAGGAAATGCACCGCTTCATCGACCAGGTTCCTGCTTTCCACCCAGGATGGCGGCTCGCCCTTGCGGCCCACACGCGAATAGTCCAGCAGTGCCAGCATCATGGTGTCCATGCGCTGCGCGCCATCGATGGCAAATTTGAAGTAGGCGCGTTGCTCCGGCGTGAGCCCCTGGCCCAGGCTTTTTTGCAGCAGCTGCAGGTAGCTGTTGACCATGCGCAGCGGCTGGCGCATGTCGTGCGAGATGCTGTAGCTGAATTGCTCCAGCTCGCGGTTGGAGCGCAACAATTCGGCCTCCGCCTGTTTGCGCCGGCTGATGTCCATGTGGGTGCCGACCACGCGCAGCGCAGCCCCGCTGGCATCGCGCTCGACCACCCGGCCGCGATCGAGCACCCAAACCCAGTGGCCACCTTTGTGGCGCATCCGGTGCTCGTTTTCATAAACCGGGCTGTGCCCACCCAAGTGGCGTTGCATGTCGCTGACGACCTGGGGGTAGTCGTCCGGGTGGACCCATTTTTTCCAGGTGTCCATGTGCGGCACCACCTCTTTGGAGCGGTAGCCCAGCATCGCGCACCAACGCTCATTGAGCACCACCTCGCCGCTGGGCACATGCCAGTCCCAGGTGCCCAGCTCACTGCCGCTGAGCGCCAGTTCCATACGTCGTTCGTTGTCGAGGTTGCGCTGGCGACCGTGTTCGACGCGCTGGTTCAGCCGGGCCAGCTCGGCGGCCAGTTCGTGCAGGCCGGGCGGGGCAGCGTCAAGCACCTCGGGCGCGTCGGTGGAGCCGTTGGCAGCGCTTGACGCGGCGGCCGGTGCCAGGCTAAGCAACTCGGCAAATGGCGGCAGGGTTTGCGACCCAAGCTCCAGCAGCGCGCTCCAGTCAGTCCAGTCGCCCACCACTTGGTCGCACAGGCGCAGCAGCTCGTCGGTTTCAATGCCGCTTTGCTGGCCCAGTTGCAGCAGCTGCGGCATCTGCGCTGGCCGCTTGGGCGCGTCGGTCAGGCAGATGTCGGCGGTCTGGCAGGCCAGTCGCAGCGTCAGCCGCAACTGGCTGGCACGGGCGGGGTCGGCTACCGCAGCGGGTGGTACATGCTGCACGATCGGGGCCACCAGGCCTTCAGGAAAGCCCCAGTCCAGCAGCAGTGCGGCAGTCAGTTCGTCATGGTCGAATGCGAAGGCCTGGCGTTCCTGCGCCAGCAGCTCGCTGCGCTCGGCGGTGAGCAGCAGCCGCGCGTAGTCGTCGGGAAACAGGCCGGCCAGACCGAGCTCGCCCATGTGCGACAGCAGCCCGAGTGTGAAGCCTTCGTCGCTCTGAATGACGCGGGTGCGCGCCGCAAAGGCGCGCATCGCCACCGCGCACGCCAGGTTGTGCGACCAGAATTGCTCGTAGTCAAACGCGCTGCAGCGCGTGGGGTGACGGTCTGCCAGCAACGAACTGCCCAGTGCCAGACCGCGCACGGCGTTGAGTCCGAGCATTTGCACCGCCTCCGCGATCGCCAGCACCGGCCGGGTGCCAGGCATGCGACAACTGTTGGCCAGCTTGACCAGGCGTGCCACCAGCACGGGGTCGGCCTGCACGGCGTGCGCCAGATCGGCAGTGGTGGTGTTGTCCTGCTGCGCCAGTCTGAGCACCGCCAGTGCTGCCCCTTTGGGGGATGGCAACAGGCCGGCGGCCTTGAGCGCGTTGAAGCGCGATTGCAGTTGGGGGTTCAGCAACATCGGGCGTTGTGGCAATCAAAAGGGATAGCGCCGGATGATAGGCCCAATAGTGGGCATCGATGCCCCGCGCCAGGCAAGGGGGGATTTTTTTAACGTGAAACACACCCATTCGTGCTGAGCTTGGCCTGTCCTGAGCGCTCCCAATGAGTATTATTGTTATAGCTATCAGCGCTTGTTCAGTATGGGCTAGAGGCCTATTTATCGTTCACCTTTGCGGTAAGGCTTCATCAGCGCCTGCGGGTAGCTGGCCTTGCGCGCCACCAGCACCAGCGCCACGATGGACAGCACATAGGGCAGCATCAGGTACAGCTGGTAGGGCAGTGCAGCATCACCGGCCTGCTGCAGGCGCAGTTGCAGCGCGTCAAAAAAGGCAAACAGCAGCGCACCGAGCAGCGCCTTGCCTGGCCGCCACGAGGCAAACACCACCAGCGCCACGCAAATCCAGCCACGGCCGTTGACCATGTTGAAAAAGAAGGCGTTAAAGGCCGACAGCGTCAAAAACGCGCCGGCCACGCCCATCAGGCCCGAGCCGGCGACGATGGCCGCGGTGCGCAGCCTGACCACCGACACACCCTGCCCTTCGGCGGCCTGCGGGTTTTCGCCGACCATGCGCAGCGCCAGGCCGACCGGGGTTTTGAACAGCACATAGGCGGTGACGGGTACCGCCAGCAGGGCCAACAGCGTCAGCGCGGTTTGCTGTGCCAGGATGGGAATCGGCAGCCAGGTCATTTCGGCAAACGGCGTGATGGTCGGCGGGGTGGCCACTTTGGGAAAGCTCACCCGGTAGCCGTAGGAACTCAGGGCCGTGGCCAGCAGCGTGATGCCCAGGCCCGAGACGTGTTGCGACAGCGCCAGCGCGACGGTCAGAAAAGCGTGCAGCAGGCCCAGCACTGCGCCGGTGAGGGCAGCCACCGCGACGCCAGCCCACAGCGGCAGCCCGGCATACACCGCCAGCCAACCGGTAAAGGCGCCAGCCACCATGATGCCCTCGATGCCCAGGTTAAGTACGCCAGCGCGTTCGCACAGCAGCACCCCCAGCGTGCCCAGAATCAGTGGTGTGGCAATGCGCAGCACCGCCACCCAGAACGCCGGGTTGGCCAGGATGTCGAGGTAGTCGGTCATTTCAGTCGTAGCCGGTATTGGGTGAGCAAGGTGGCAATCAGCACCGCGATCAGCGAGGTGGCCACAATCACATCGGCAATGTAGGTGGGCACGCCCACCACCCGGCTCATGCTGTCAGCCCCCACCAGCACGCCGGCCACAAACACGCTGCCCAGCACCACACCCAGCGGATGCAGGCCAGCCAGCATGGCAATCACGATGCCGCTGTAGCCGTAGCCGGGCGACATGTCGAGCGTCAGGTAGCTGGTGCGCCCTGCCACCTCGATGGCCCCGGCCAGACCCGCCAGGCCGCCTGACAGCAGCGCCACCAGCACCACGGTGCGCGTCACCGACACCCCGGCAAAGGCGCCAGCGCGCGGGTTGGCGCCGACGGCGCGGATGTCAAAGCCCAGCACGCTGTATTTCAGCAGCGCCCACAGGGCGACGGCCAGCGCCAGGCCCCACAGCAGGCCGCTGTGCAGCCGCGTTTGCGGGATCAGTTTGGACAACTCCAGCTCCGGCACCAAGGCCACGCTTTGTGGCCAGCCCATGGCAGCGGGGTCTTTCATCGGACCGTCGAGCAGCAGCGACACACCCAGCAGCACGATGAAGTTGAGCAGCAGGGTGGTCACCACCTCATCCACCCCCAACTTTGCTTTCAATAGCGCCGGACCCAGCAGCAACAAGGCCCCGGCTAATGCGGCAGCCAACATCATCAGCACAAAAAGCAGCCCTGGTGGCAGCCCAAAGCCGCTGCCGCCGTGCAGGCCACCCACCGCCACGGCAGCCAGTGCCCCCGCGTACAGCTGGCCTTCGGCGCCAATATTGAACAAACGCGCCTTGAACGCCACCGCTGCCGCCAACCCGGTGAGCATCAGGGGAATGGCGCGCGTCAGCGTTTCGCTAAAGCCAAACACCGAGCCAAAGCCGCCGTGCAGCAACAGCGCATAAGTTTGTCCGACGGGCGCGCCCGCCCACAGCACCAGCAGCGCGCTGATCATCAGGGTGAACAGCACCGCGCCCAAGGGTGCCAACACCAGGGCGACGGATGAGCTGTGCGCGCGCTTTTCGAGTTTCATGCGTGCACCTTGGCACCCGCCATGGCCAGGCCGATCGCCTCGCGGCTCCACTCCAACGCTGGTTTGGCCGTGGTCAGCGCACCGGCATGCATCACCGCCACCCGGTCGCCCAGCGTCAGCACTTCGTCGAGATCATCGGAAATGAGCAGCACGGCGGCCCCGGCATCGCGTGCGGCAAGCAATTGCGACTGCACATAGGCGACCGCACCAATGTCGAGTCCCCAGGTGGGCTGATGGGCGACGATCAGGAGCGGCGGGCGGATGGGGCCAGGGCTGGGTTTGTCAACCTCTTGAACTGCTGCGTTAGTTGTAGCTTCCAGCGCAGGCTGCATAAGGGCCCGACCCAGAATAAGCTTTTGCATATTGCCGCCAGACAAAGCCCGCGCCGGCACCATTGGCCCGCCACCCCGCACGTCAAAAGCGGCTATCACCTGTTTGGCGTAGGCCAGGGCGGCAGCGCGACGCACCCAGCCCCAGCGCGAAAAAGCCGGGCTGCGCAGGCGCTCGGAGACGGCGTTTTCCCACACCGGCAAATCGCCCACCAGGCCCACCGCGTGCCGGTCTTCGGGGATGCGCGCCACCCCCAGGGCCACCAGGCTGGCCGGTTTGGACGGCAGCGGCTGGCCCAGCAAGCTCACCTCACCGGCGCTGGCGGCGCGCGTGCCGCACAGCAGTTCGGCCAGCGCCACTTGCCCATTACCCGACACGCCGGCAATCGCCACGATCTCGCCAGCATGGAGTGTGAGCGACACCGCATTCAGTCGCTCGCGTGCGGCGGCTGTGCTGACCCCTTTGAGTACACACACGGGCGCGCCGACCGACCGGGCCGGATGGCGCTCGGGCGGCGCAATCGCGTGGCCCACCATCCACTGCGCCAGTTGCGCTTGCGTCACTTCATGGGCATCAGCCTGCGCCACCAGCTGGCCGGCACGCAGCACCGCCACCCGGTTGGACACGCGCAGCACCTCGCCGAGCTTGTGGCTGATGAAGATGATCGACAGGCCCTGCGCCACCATCTGCGCCAGCACCTCAAACAGGCTCTCGCTCTCCTGCGGGGTCAGCACCGCAGTGGGCTCGTCCAGAATCAGGATGCGCGCGCCACGGTACAGCGCTTTCAAAATCTCGACGCGCTGACGCTCGCCCACCGACAGGCTGCCCACCCGGGCACTGGGGTCAACACCCAGGCCAAACTCCAGCGCCACGGCGTTGAGCTTGTCGCGCGCCTCGCGCTGGCGGCTGTACGGCTGCCACAGCGGCTCGCTGCCCAGCATCACGTTGTCGAGCACGCTGAGGTTGTCAGCCAGCGTGAAATGCTGGTGCACCATGCCGATACCCGCAGCCAGCGCGGCTTTGGGGTCGCCCGGGGGCAGCGGCTTGCCGTGGATGCTGATGTCGCCAGAGTCGGCGGTGTAGTGGCCAAACAGGATGGAGACCAGCGTCGATTTGCCGGCACCGTTTTCCCCCAGCAGCGCCAGCACCTCGCCGTGCATCAGTTCGAGCGAAATATTGTCGTTGGCCACCAGACTGCCAAAGCACTTGGTGATGTTGGAGAGCGTCAGGACGGGCTGAGTCACGGCGTGGTTGATTCAAAATAAATAGCTGTTAGCGCTTATGGAATAACGGCTACAGCCAGATATTTCAAATAATCAGAGTCCTGCCCGCGGTGCAACACTCACTTGGCTGTTGACTTGGGCTGGCTGTCATCGACCTTGACGCTGAAGCTGCCATCAACAATGGCTTTTTCTTTGGCTTTCATTTTGGCGACGATATCGGCGGGCACTTTTTTCTCGAAGGTGCCCAGCGGTGCCAGTGACGAGCCCTTGTGCTTCATCATGGAATAGGGGCCGTAGTCTTCGGCGCTGAATTTACCTTCTTTGACCAGCTTGATGGCGCGGTCGGCCGAGGGCTCAAAGTGCCACAGCGCCGAGGCCACCACAGTGTCGGGGTACTGCGCCTGGGTGTTGATGACGTTGCCAATGGCCAGTTTGCCTTTTTCCTTGGCGGCATCGCTGACTCCAAAGCGTTCGGCATACATCACGTCGGCCCCCTTGTCGATCATGGCAAATGCGGCTTCCTTGGCCTTGGGCGGGTCAAACCAGCTGTTGATGAAGCTGACGCTGAATTCCACCTTGGGGTTGACCTCTTTGGCACCCGCCATGAAGGCGTTCATCAGGCGATTGACTTCAGGGATGGGAAAGCCGCCGACCATGCCAATCTTGTTGCTCTTGGTCATGCCGCCGGCCACCATGCCGCTCAAATAAGCGGGCTCCTGGATGTAGTTGTCAAACACGCTGAAGTTGGGGGCCACGGGCTTGCCGCTGGACCCCATCAGGAACGACACCTTGGGGAAGTCTTTGGCCACCTTGCGGGCGGCAGCTTCCACCGCAAAAGCTTCACCAACGATAAGCTGGCTGCCGCCGGTGGCGTACTCGCGCATGACGCGTTCGTAATCGGCGTTGCTGACGTTCTCAGAAGCCTTGTATTCGATCTCGCCACGCGCCTCGGCCGCCTTGAGCGCCTGGTGCAGACGACCAGCCCATTGCTGCTCAAATGGCACGGTGTACACGGCGGCCACCTTGAGTTTGGCCTGTGCGAAGGTCAGGCCCGGGGTCAGGGCGACCAGGGAAGCTGCCAAAAGAAGGGTTTGGCGGCGGCTAAACGGTTTGAAGGTCATGGTTTCTCCTGTTGAAAACTACGAAATAGATAGCTGCTTGCGCTTGATGTGGGGGCACTAGAGGCTGCTTTTGCCAAGAAAGTGAAGCACGTTACATGCCAGCCAACACCCAGCGTGGTATCTCAAGGGCGGCATGTTACGCCGCGGGCTGGCCGGGCTGATGGCCGATGTTGAAACGACACCGCAAAACACCCCGACGCTCCCAGATAGAAACCGTGGTCTGAGCGCCACGAACCTGCGTGCGACTCAATCCCCGTCACCAAACAGGTCACTGAACTTTTTGGCGGCGTCGGCTGAGGTACCGAATTTCATCGGCGTGCCTTTCGGATACTCCTCGGCGATGCGGTCTTCCCAATACGTCGTCGGATTGGGTGCACTGCAAAGCCGCCGGTACACCTCTTCTGGAACATGCTTGTAGGCCAGCACAGACTGGTTGTCCCAATGCAGATCCAGTTGTTTGGATGCGATGTCGTAGTTGGCCGTCCTGATGCGGCCACTGGTGAATGTTTTGGACGGCATATTTCAGGTCTCACTGCA
The DNA here is from genome assembly GCA_020048295.1 of Rhodoferax sp. Next base: position 254 of record JAIFMT010000012.1, on the reverse strand, counting down.
TGGCCGACTGGGCATGTTGCACTCAGCCGATGTGACTTGAACTGGTTGCTTGGCTTTAAGCCACCCCGGCGCGGGCCAGCATGGCGTGCAGCAACACATTGCAGCCGGCGGTGATGTGTTCGGGCGTGGCGGACTCGATCTCGTTGTGGCTGATGCCGTTCAGGCAGGGGATGAAAATCATGCCGGTGGGTGCCAGCTTGGCCATGTAAACCGCGTCATGGCCGGCACCGCTGACCACTGGCATGTTGGAGTAG
>JAIFMT010000183.1 GCA_020048295.1 Rhodoferax sp. | reverse complement strand
ATCGGATAAAACGGGTGCTGGTAGAAGCTGCACATCAAAATGCGGTTGTCGTCCTTGACGATGTCTTCGGTGCCGTTGCCGTGATGGACATCAAAGTCGATGATCGCCACGCGGTGCAGGTTGTGCCGCTCAAGCGCGTATTTGGCGGCAATCGCCACGTTGTTGAAAAAGCAAAAACCGCCTGCCTTTTCGCGGCAAGCGTGGTGGCCTGGCGGGCGCACCGCGCAAAAGGCGTTTTCCATTTCGCCGGCCATCACCGCGTCGGTGGCATCAATGGCGGCACCGGCAGCATTGAGCGCTGCCGTCCAGGTGTGGATATTGATGCTGGTGTCGGGGTCAATCTGCAGGTGGGTTGGCCCGCCTGCGGTGATTTCTTCCTTGAGTTCGGCATTCAGGCCGCGAATCGCCGCCACATACATGCGACCATGCGCCAGTTCGATGTCAGAGGTGGCGGCCTGCGTGGCCTCGCGCCGGTCAAGTGCCACGTCCAGGCCCGAGATCAGCAGGCGGTCGTCAATGGCATCGAGCCGCTCGGGGCACTCGGGGTGGCCCGGGCCCATTTCGTGTTTGCGGCAACTCGGGTGGGTAAAGTATCCGGTCATTGTCATAAGCTCATGTCTCCTCGCATCATTTTTTGGTAAGGTTGTCGCATGCACATTCAAGAAAAACTCACATCGCTGCTTAATCAGCTTAACACGGTGATCGTCGGAAAATCTGACCAAACGCAAGATTGTGTCGCCTGCCTGCTCGCCGGGGGTCACCTGCTGATTGAAGACGTGCCGGGTGTCGGCAAGACCACCCTGGCGCACGCGTTGGCACGCACCTTCGGCTTGCAGTTTTCCCGCGTGCAATTTACCGCAGACCTGATGCCCAGTGATTTGCTGGGGGTGTCGGTGTATGAGCGTGGCGCCGAAAAATTTGTGTTTCACGCCGGCCCGCTGTTTGCCCAGGTGCTGCTGGCCGACGAGATCAACCGCGCCAGCCCAAAAACACAAAGTGCGCTACTGGAGGCCATGGAAGAAAAACAGGTCACCATCGAAGGCCAGACGCGCGCACTACCGACACCATTTTTTGTCATCGCCACGCAAAACCCGATGGACCAGGCCGGCACCTACGCGCTGCCCGAATCACAGCTCGACCGCTTTTTGATGTGCATCTCGCTGGGCTACCCGAGCCGCGATGCCGAGCGTGCGCTGCTGATGGGCACTGACCGACGTGAGCTGGTCGATGCGCTGCCCAGCCTGCTGACACCCGCCGAACTGCTGGAGCTGCAGCATCAGGTGCAAGCTGTCCACGCCGCAGCCCCGTTGCTTGACTATCTGCAAGACCTGATGGCTGCCACACGCTCGGGCCAATGGTTCATGCAGGGTCTGAGTCCGCGCGCCGGCATTGCCGTGCTGCGCGCTGCCAAGGCCCGCGCCCTGCTGGCCGGACGCAACTATGTGGCCCCCGATGACGTGCGCGCCATCCTGCCGCAAACCATCGCGCACCGGCTGATTCCCACCGGCGATGCCGCCCGCGGTGCCAAAGAGCAAGTGCTGGCCATGCTCGACGCCGTGCCACTGCCGTGAGCTGACACCACCCACCCCCGACCATGCAGGCAGTGCATCCACCCTCACTGTGGCATCCGCTGCGCTACGCCCGCGCCCGGCTGGCGCAGTGGTGGCAAGCGCGCCTGCCACGGTCTGACAGCATCACGCTGACGCAGCGCAACGTGTATATCCTGCCAACCCGCGCCGGGCTGATGCTGGCAGTGACGCTGCTGGTGTTGCTGGTGGCGTCCATCAACTACCAACTTAACCTGGGCTACCTGCTGACCTTTTTGCTGGCCGGCTGTGCCCTGGTGGCGATGCATGTGAGTCACGCCAATCTGCGTGGAATTACTATGCATTTAGTAGCTTCTGACGCAGTATTTGCAGGGGCTACAGCCCAGTTTATCATCAATTTACAGAACAGCCAGCGGCGCGCACGCCACGCCATTGCCTTGACCGTCCACCACGCTGATCAATGGGTCTGGACCGACGTGGCCGGCACAGCCAGCGCCCGCGTGCAACTGGCCTGGCAGCCACCCCGGCGCGGCCTGCACAGCTTGCCCACGCTGGTGGCACAAACCTTGTTTCCGCTGGGTACGTTTCGTGTCTGGACGTTCTGGCGGCCAGCTGCCCAGCTGCTGGTGTATCCCAAGCCCGAGCCACACCCGCCGCCGCTGCCCGTCGGCCATTCGGACAAGGGCAGCAGCAGCCCCAGCCGGCGCAGCCTGCAGCCGGGCGAGCCCGACGGCCTGCGCGCCTACCGCCGAGGCGATGCGCTGAAAACCATTTTGTGGAAGAAGGTAGCCAAAACCGGCGACCTGGTCAGCCGCGACAGCCTGGCCCTGCAACAGCAGGATTTTTGGCTGGAGCGTGCGCACACGGCCTTAAGTCACCCCGAGCAACAGCTCAGCCGCCTGTGTGCCTGGGTGTTGCAAGCCGACCAGCTAAGCCTGCGCTACGGACTCAAGCTCGGCCAGCAAGACATTGCCCCCGACAGCGGCTCAGCCCATCTGCAACGCTGCCTGCGCGCACTGGCCCTGGCATGATGCCAACGCACCCCGCGCCATCCCATCCAGCCTAAAACCATGACCGCCCGCCTCCATCTCAGCGCCCTGGCACAGTTGCCGCGCGACACGCGCGACACCTTGTTCATGCTGGGGGTGATTGCCTGGGTGCTGCTGCCACTGCAAGCGCAGGTGCCGCTGTGGTGCAGCGCCCTGACCGCGCTGGTGATGCTGTGGCGCGGCTGGCTGGCCTGGCGCGGCCAGCCGTTGCCGGGCAAGTGGTGGCGCATCGGCTTGCTGGCGCTGGCCGTTGCGGCCACGCTGGTCAGCTACAAAACCGTGTTCGGCCGCGATGCCGGTGTCACCCTGGTGGTGGTGCTGCTGGCACTCAAAACGCTGGAGTTGCGCGCCAGGCGTGATGCGTTTGTGGTGTTTTTCCTCAGCTTCTTCTTGATGCTGACCAATTTTTTCTATTCCCAGTCGCTGCTGACGGCAGCCGCCATGCTGCTGGCGCTATGGGGACTGCTGACCGCGCTGGTCAACGCCCACATGCCGGTGGGCCGGCCGCCGCTGTGGCTGCCGGCGCGTATTGCCGGCAGCATGACGCTGTTGGGCGCGCCGATCATGCTGTTGCTGTTCATGCTGTTTCCGCGCATGGCACCGCTGTGGGGCATGCCGGGTGATGCAATGGCCGGGCGCAGTGGCTTGTCGGCCCAAATGACGGTGGGCAATATCGCCACGCTGGCACTTGACGACAGTGTGGCGATGCGCATCAAGTTTGACGCGTTGCCGCCGCAACAGCCCGAGCTGTATTTTCGCGGCCCGGTGCTGTCGCAATTTGATGGCAGGAGCTGGCGGCACGCTGAAGGGGTGGCATGGTTGCGGGCACAAGATGCGCTACTGCAAGTGCAAGGCCCGCCAGTGCGTTACCAGGTCACACTGGAGCCCAACCAGCAGCCCTGGCTGCTGACGCTTGATGCCACACCGCAGGCACCTGAGCTGGCACAGGGCCGCGCCCGCATGACCAGTGAACTGCAATGGCTGCAAAACCGCAACGTCACCGAGCTGCTGCGCTATCAGGTCACCAGCTACCCGCAGTTCACGCATGGCCCGCTCAGGTTCAGCGCGCAACTCAGCGCCTATCTTGCACTGCCTGGCGGCTACAACCCGCGCACCCTGGCGCTGGCGCAAGAACTGCAACGCCAGGTGCCAGCCGGTGTCGCCAGAGGTGCCAGCCTGGTCGAGCAAGCGCTGCAACGGCTGCGCAGCGGGGGTTATGTTTATACGCTGGAGCCCGGTGTCTATGGCCGCGACGCTGCCGACGAATTCTGGTTTGACCGCAAAGCCGGCTTTTGCGAACACATCGCGTCAAGCTTTGTCATCCTGATGCGCGCCGCTGACGTTCCGGCGCGGGTGGTGACTGGCTACCAGGGCGGTGCGATGAATCCGGTGGATGGCTTCTGGACCGTGCGCCAAAGCGATGCCCACGCCTGGGCCGAGGTGTGGCTGGCTGGCAGGGGTTGGGTGCGGGTGGATCCAACCAGCGCCGTTGCCCCGTCGCGCACCGGCACCTTCGCCCGCCTGGCGGCGCCGCGCGGCATCATCGCCACGGCCATTTTTGGCACGGTCAGCCCGGCGGTGGCGCTGAATCTGCGCGCCGCCTGGGAGGCGGTGAACAACCGCTGGAACCAGTGGGTGCTGAACTACAGCCAGGCCAGCCAGCTCAATCTGCTGAAAGACATCGGATTCGAATCCCCCAGCTGGGAAGACCTGATCTACCTGCTGTGCGCCATTGTGGTCAGCGCCAGCCTGATAGGTGCCGGCTGGAGCGCCTGGGAGCGTCAGCGTCAGGACCCCTGGCTGCGGCTACTGGCGCGCGCCGCCCGGCAGCTGCAGCGCGCCGGCATCGCCGTTGCCGTCAACAGCACGCCGCGCCAACTGGCGCAGTTGCTTGATACGCCTGCCCGGGCAAACCAACCCAATGCGCAAGCGCTGCGGCGCTGGCTGCTGCACCTGGAAGCCTTGCGCTACGCGCCGGGAACCGCCGACTTCAGAAGGCAGCTGGCCACATTGCGACGCGAGCTGCGGCAGCTCGACAGCCGTCACGGCATCAAGTAGCAGGCACTTTTAAGACTTTTCACCCTCTAGCCCTTACTGGATAAGCGAATACAGCTATTTTATATGTAGCATATTGAGCGTCACGCCAGTTCCACCATGGCGCGTTTTACTCAACTCCCTGCCAATTTGAATCGAACGTCATTTTCCCGAGTCCTCTGAGCCAAGGGTGCACAAGACAGCCACCCCTCTACTCACTACACCATGCACCTTGAATCGCATCCCGCAAGGCTGGCAAAAGCCAAATCTGGGGTAAACTGCGCGGCTTCGGAGCGGTGGATGAGCGGTTTAAGTCACACGCCTGGAAAGCGTGCGAGGGGTAAAACCCTCCGCGGGTTCGAATCCCGCCTGCT
>JAIFMT010000080.1 GCA_020048295.1 Rhodoferax sp. | reverse complement strand
CGACGACTTGGCGCATTGGGCCACTGAGCTGTATGCTGACTTGCTGGCGCAGATTGATTTGTCACAGGAGGTGGTTTGATGTATCTGATCTGCCAGCCGCGCACTTCATAATGACCATTGATCAGCTACTTAAACCCACCTATGTCGCTACCCATCAACATCAAGGACTTGCTTCAAGGCACACCTGTCGAGTGGGAGCGGCTTGAATTCAAGGCTGGCTGGAACCCTGAAGAGGTATTGCACACCGTTTGCGCTTTTGCCAATGATTTTCACAATCTGGGTGGCGGCTACATTCTGATCGGTATCGCAGAAAAAGACGGGCGGCCCGTGCTGCCACCTGTCGGTATCGCAGCAGAACAAATCGACAACATTCAAAAAGAGCTGTTGCAGCTGGGTTTTAACGCTATTTCTCCCTGGTACCACCCGTTGGCAGTGCCGGTCACCATTGACGGGCGGCAGGTCTTGGTGATCTGGGTGCTGGGTGGGCAAACGCGCCCTTACAAAGCCAAGCGCTCGCTTGCCAAAGACAGCAATGACTACAGCTATTACATTCGTAAGGGTAGCAGTACCATCCGCGCAAAAGGCGCCGACGAATCCGAACTGATGTCATTGGCTGCCAGTGTGCCGTTTGATGACCGGGTCAATCAGCAGGCCAAAGTTGAAGACCTGTCGCGCGAAATGATGCAAGATTACTTGTGCCAGGTTGAGAGCGAGTTGGCTTCAACGTCTGCCAGCATGTCATTGAGTGACCTTGGTCGGCAGATGGGGGTGATAGGTGGCCTCACCGAAGCGCCGATGCCGCTAAACGTTGGCTTGATGATGTTCAACCCCGAGCCATGGCGGTTTTTTCCGGCGATGCAAATTGATGTTGTCTGGTTTCCCAAAGAGGGGCCGGGTGGCAACAAGTTTTCTGAAAAAATATTCAAGGGTGCGATCCCGCGCATGACGCGTGACGCACTTGACTACATTGCGCGCAACCTGATTTTTGAAACCGTCATCAAGCACCCCCAACGGGCAGAGGCCACACGGGTGGCCAATTATCCATTTGCTGCCATTGAGGAAGCGCTGGTGAACGCGGTGTATCACCGGGGCTATGACACGCGTGAGCCTGTTGAGGTGCGTATTGAACATACTGAACTGGTTGTCATCAGCTATCCCGGGCCTGATCGCTCGTTGCGGTTGCAGCAGCTGCAAGAGGGGCGGGCGCGGTCCAGGCGCTATCGCAACCGACGCATTGGTGAATTTTTGAAAGAACTCAAGTTCACCGAAGGCCGTGCTACCGGCATCCCAAAGATCATGCAGGCGATGCAGCGCAACAGCTCGCCGCCAGCGGAGTTTGAGTTTGATGAGGACCACAGTTATTTCATGGTGAAGTTGCCGGTTCAACCGGCAGCCTTGGCCGCCGCTGATGCACGAAGCAGCACGGCACCGGTTGATCTGGTTGCGGGGTTGAAGGCTCACCCAGGGGCAGAGTCAGGGGCAGAGTCAGGGGTAGAGTCAGGGGTAGAGTCAGGGGTAGAGTCAGGGGTAGAGTCAGAAATGGGTCGCAGCGTGCTGACCCTGCTTCGGGGCGGCGTTTTAGGCAAGCTCGAAATTGCGCACAAACTTGGCAAAGCCAAACCGACACGCTACTTGCACGAGTTGCTGAAGAAAATGCTGCACACTGGTCTGATCGAATATACCCTGCCCGACAAGCCGCGCAGCCGCCTGCAAAAATACAAAATCAAAAGGTCGGCAAGCGGTACGTCCAAGGGGCAAGCATCAGACTGAGCACCAACCAGTCAGGCTATGTTGTCGCACCGGGTGGGCAAGCGCTGTGGTGCTGCGGCCTTGCGCCAGACCGCGACGTGCCAACACTGGGTTCACACTGTTCTACCCTATGACTTCTGATCTGCATGTGCCGCACACGCTTGACCCCTTGACGCTGCCCTTGACTGGTGTGCAGCTGATCGAGGCTTCGGCGGGTACCGGCAAGACCTGGACGCTGGCGGCGCTGTATGTGCGGTTGGTGCTGGGCCATCAGCACGGTGCACCCGAGTTGGGGGCCGGCCTGTACCCGCCGCAGATTCTGGTCATGACCTTTACCGACGCAGCCACCGCCGAGCTGCGTGAGCGCATCCGCCACCGCTTGGCCGAGTCGGCGCGTTATTTTCAGACCCAGGACGCGGCGTTGGCCGATGATTTTTTACGCACATTGGGCTGCCAGATCGCGCCAGACCAGTGGCCACTGTGCGCTGCCCGGCTCGATGCTGCTGCCCAGTGGATGGATGAAGCCGCCATTTTCACCATCCACGGCTGGAGCAGCCGCATGCTCAAAACCCACGCGTTCGACAGCGCCAGCCTGTTTGAGCAAAGCCGCGTCGAAGACGGTGAACGGCTGCAGCTGCAAGCGACGCAGGACTATTGGCGCAAGTGGTTTTACGCGCTGGATGTGCCGTCGCTGGCCGCACTGCAAGCCGTGGGCGACACACCACAGGCGCTGCTGGACAAGCTCAAAGACCGCTGGAAAGTGTCCGAACGCGCACCGCAACCCGCTGCCGCTGCGCCGGATGCGCCCGACGTGCTGCTGGCGCGCTGGTCGGCGTGGCAGCAGCAGCGCCTACCGCTGGAGGCCACGGCGCGCCAGGCTTGGAGCGCCGATGCCATTCAAGCAGTAACCGACGCGGCAACGGCCAAGCTGATCAAGGGCGTGCGGCAGGACTATTTTGCGGGCTGGCTGGCGCACATGGGCGACTGGGCGCAGGGTGGTGACATCAAACTTGACACGCTGGCGCGCTTTGCCCTGCAAACCTTGCTGACCAAGGGCTGGACTGCTGCTGCCAACTGGCCGGTTTTTGCGCAGCTTGAAGCCCTGCACAGCCACCTGTGCGCCGAACCCGACGTGGCCGACGGCCTGTTGACACACGCCGCGCAAGAAGTGGCGCACGCCTACCAGCGCGCCAAGTCGCGGGCGGCGCAGTTTGACTTTGCCGACCTGCTACAAAACCTGTACCACGCGCTGCAAGCCCCTGATGGTCGACTGGCCGCCGCCATTGCCGCCCAATATCCGGTGGCGCTGGTTGACGAGTTTCAGGACACCGACCCCTGGCAGTACGGGGCGTTGAGCAAAATTTATAGCTACCAGCGCAATGATGACGAGGACTGCGGGCCTGTTTCTATGGTAATTGATGGCACCAGAACAAGGCCCCTGGGCCTGATCATGATTGGCGACCCAAAGCAGGCGATTTACAGTTTTCGCGGTGCCGATCTGGCCACCTACCTGGGCGCGCGCGATCAGGCGCAAGGCATCTACACGCTGCCGGGCAATTACCGCTCCACCGCGGGTGTGGTGGCTGCGGTGAACCGGGTGTTTAGCCAGGCCAACGCGCCCTTTGGCAGCGTGCCGTTTACGCCGGTGGCCGCCTGCAACGCCAAAGTGCAGCCGCTGCATATCAACGGTCAACCCCAGGTGGCGCTGACGGTATGGCACCTGCCGTTTGACAAAACGCCTCGCAAACCGGTGTTCATGGCCGACATGGCGGCGCTGTTTGCCAGCCAGATGGTGGCGCTGCTGCAAAGCCCGGCGGTGCAGCCCGGCGACATGGCGGTGCTGGTGCGCGACCGCTTTGAGGCCGCAGCCATCCGCGAGGCATTGGCGCGGCGCGGCGTGCGCAGCGTTTATTTGTCCGAGCGCAACAGCGTTTATGCCAGCGTGCAGGCCAGCGACTTGTGGCGCATCTTGCGCGCCGTGGCCAGCCCGGGAAGCAACCGGCTGGTGCGCGCCGCGCTGGCCACGCAAACCTGGAGCCTGTCCACCCAAGCCCTCGATGCGCTGTTGGCCGACGAAGCCGGTTGGGACGCGCAGGTGGAACAGTTCATGCAGTGGCAGCGCGTCTGGCGCACACAAGGCTTTTTGCCCATGCTTTATCGCCTGCTGCACGACCAGGGCCTGGCAGCACGCCTGCTACAAACGACCCCGCAGCAGCGCGCTGACTCGGAACTGGCCAATTTAACCCCCGCCGTAGCAGAATTGGGGTCGGATCCCAATTCGGCCCAATGCATCGGTTTGGGCCAAAAGCATCACCCCGAATTGGGCTCTGACCCCAATTCTGCGGCCCACCGCCCACCACCCCAACAACCGCTCAGCGCATCGTCCAGCCAACCCACCAGCGCCCAGGGCGAACGCGCCCTCACCAACCTGCTGCACCTCGGCGAGCTGCTGCAAGCCGCCAGCCTGGAACTGCAAGGCGAGGGCGCGCTGATCCGCTATCTGGAAGACCAGCTGCGCCGCCCGCAGGCCAGTGGTGAAGCGTCTCAACTGCGGCTGGAATCCGATGCCCACCTGGTGCAAGTGATCACACTGCACAAGTCCAAAGGCCTGGAATACCCGCTGGTGTTTTTGCCGTTTCTGTCGCTTTACCGCGCCGAAGACAAAGACAGCGGCCGGTCTGATGAAGAGCGCCTGGCCGAAGACACCCGTTTGCTGTATGTGGCGCTCACCCGCGCCAAACAGGCACTGTGGCTGGGTGCGGCGCAAGTGCGCGGCGATGTGGATGGCAAGTCAGCCAAACCCAAAAGCGCGCTGTCGCTGCTGCTGGGGCGCGCCGCACCAGGTGATTTGTGGCAGCGGCTACAAACCTGGTCGTGCGCTGATATCCGCATTCAAACCGCGCCCGTACCGACATCAGCGCGCTACCTGCCGGTGGTGGCAGCCAAAGCGCCCAAGCTGGCACGCACGCCACTGCGCCTGCTGTCGCGCCGCTGGTGGAGCGCCAGTTTCAGTGCACTCACCCGCGATCTGCCGCACAGCAATCTGACCCGCCTGACTGCGCTGCCCAGCGAGCGCGACGAACGGCTGGGCGATGCGCAAATCGATGCGCACGCCACACCGGAGTTCTCAGCAGCAGCGTGGCCAGCAGCCGATGCCACCCCACAGCGTGTCGGCATAACGGCAGCCGACATCACCACGCCGCTGACCAGCACTGTGGCCGCCGAGCTGGTGTTCAACCAGTTTCCTGCCGGCAGTCGCT
>JAIFMT010000074.1 GCA_020048295.1 Rhodoferax sp. | reverse complement strand
GCTTATGTCATAGCTGCGCAGGCGCGCACCGCTTTGTAGCGGCAACGCCGCCTCAAAATGCATCGACTGGGGTGTGGCAATCATCATGGCGAAATCAGGCTGGCAACAAAAAACCCGGCAGTGCTAAAGGCAAAACCGGGTGGATTGGCATCTTTAGCGGTACTTTTTACGCGCCCGCAATGGAGGTCAAATCGGCGCCGGAGCAGTATAGCAATGCATCCATGCGATAGACGGCAGCATGGGATGCGCGACCGATTTGGCCAATGCGTTGTCCGCAACCCACCCGTGCTGCTGCATTCGCGTGCCTGTTTGCAGGTCTAAGCCCGCTGGCTCGACTATGCTTGCGGTTGTGACAAGGAGAAACACGCATGCCCCGATTTGCGGCCAACCTGACGCTGCTGTTTACTGAAGTGCCGTTTCTGCAACGCTTTGAGCGCGCTGCGCGGGCGGGCTTTACGGCGGTGGAATTTTTGTTTCCTTATGCCTGGGCGGCGCAAGACATCCGGGCGCGGCTGGATGCCCACGGTTTACAGCTGGTGCTGCACAACCTGCCGCCGGGGGATTGGGAGGCTGGCGACCGCGGCCTGGCGTGCCAACCTGATCGGGTGGATGAGTTTCGGGCCAGCGTGGCGCAGGGCATCGGCTATGCCACGGCGCTGGGAGTCAAGCAACTGAACTGCCTGGCTGGCATTGCCGCACCGGGTGTGGCGGCTGCGCTGACGCAGCAAACCCTGGTGGACAACTTGCGTTTTGCCGCTGCCGAGTTCAAACGGGCGGGTTTGCGGCTGCTGCTGGAGCCGATCAACGCCTTTGACATGCCCGGCTACTGTGTCAACCGTACCGCGCAGGCGCTGGAAATTCTCGACGAGGTGGCTGCCGACAACGCCTTCGTGCAGTACGACATCTACCACGCCCAGCGCATGGAGGGCGAATTGGCCGCCACGCTGCAACGGCATCTGGCCCGCATCGGCCACATTCAGCTGGCCGACAACCCCGGCCGCCATGAACCCGGTACCGGTGAGATCAACTTTGCCTTTCTGCTGGCGTACCTGGATCGCATTGGTTATACCGGCTGGATCGGCTGCGAGTACCGGCCCGCCAGCCAGACCGAGGCCGGTTTGGGCTGGCTGCAGGCATTCGTGAGCCCGTGGTAAGCTGAGCGCCATGAAATTAATCACCAAATGGCTGCTCAGCGCCGCCGCCCTGCTGTGCGTGGCGTACCTGTACCAAGGCGTGATGGTCAGCAGCTTTGGCGCGGCGCTGCTGGCGGCGGCCGTCATCGGCTTGTTCAACATGGTGCTGCGCCCGGTGCTGGTACTGCTGACGTTGCCGGTCACGCTGGTGACGCTGGGGCTGTTCCTGTTTGTCATCAACGCGCTGATGTTCTGGGCGGCCTCGGGTGTGCTGGCTGGTTTTCAGGTGCGCGACTTTGGCGCGGCGCTGCTGGGTTCGCTGATCTACTCGGCGTTTGGCGTGCTGATTGACGCATTTGTCGAGCGGCTGCGCTAAATAACGACGCTACCGGCGACCGGGGCTTGCCCAGGGGATTTAGGTGCCGCAGATGAAGTCAAGCTGCCGGGGCAGGCAGTGGGTGTGCAGGTCGTACTGGTCCAGCATGGCCTGGCGGGCGGCAAGGCGCAAAGGCTTCAGCGTGGCTTGCTGGTCCAGCGCATGCGCCACCGTGCGAGCCAGCGCCGCGGGGTCAAAAAAATCAGTCAGCAAACCGGTTCGGCCATGCTCAATGACTTCACGCACAGGCGCCGTGTCGGATGCCACGACCAGGCAGCCAATGCTCATGGCTTCCAACAGCGACCACGACAGCACAAATGGGTAGGTGAGGTAAACGTGGACGGCTGATATTTGCAGCAACTGGGTCAGCACGCCATGTGGCACCCGGCCGACAAAATGGATACGCGTAGCATCGAGGTGGGCTTGCACTTCGGCATGAAAAATTTGCTTCCAGGTCTGGCCGCTGGGTGGCCCAGCACCATAGCTGGCACCGTCGGCGCCAACAATCACAATGCGGGCCTGAGGCCGCAACTGTTGCAGCAGCGGCAATGCGCGCATGAAGATGTGATAGCCGCGGTAGGGCTCCAGTTGACGTGCGACAAAGGTGATCACCTCGTCACCCGCGCGCAGGGTGATACCGGCAGAGCGCAGCGTGACGCGGGCAGCCGGGTCAGGCCTGAAGCGCGTGGTGTCGATGCCGTCATGAATCACACTGATCTTGGGCTGTGCCCATGCCGGGTGCTGACTGCGCTGAAACCGGGTTGGCGACAGTGCCTGATCACACTCGCTCAAGGCGTGCAACAGGTGGCTGTTTTTCAGGGTGATGCGCTGATTCTGGCGCAGCGACGGGGTGGAAAATTCGGGGTCGAAAGCGGTGTCACCCTGCGGCGCGCCATAGTAATACTCGGCGTAGATGAGCAGGCGCGCCGCCGGAAACAGACTTTTGACAAACAGTGCCTCGCCCCAGCCGGGGTGCGCAAACACCACGTCAGGATAAAAACCTTCCTGCTGCAGCTGCAACATGACCAAGCTGGCTGATTCGCCACGGCAGACTTTGCTGTCGAAGTCCGCCTTGGCCAGCAGACTCGGTGCTGCTTTGCCCGGCGCTGCGTTGGGGGTGGCTGGAAAAACCGGCCGGTGCCGGAGGTAACGCACACCCGGCATGGCAACGGGGCAGTCTTCGACCCCCAGGGCAAGCACCTGGTGGCCCAGGCTGACCAGCGCCGGCGCGACGTGCCTGAACTGGCCCGGAAAATTTTGGTGCAGGAACAGTATTTTCATCGACCTCTGGCGTGCTGATCGACTCATTGGTCGAGCGACTGCTCTTTCAATAACGCCTCCACCTGACGGCGGCGGGTGTCGATGATCGACTGGTCGATGTGGCTGGCACTGGCATCACCGGTCGCCCCGGCAAACTCTTGCGCCGCCCGCAGACGGTCCAGCGCCCCCGCATAGTCCAGCTGCGCCACGCGAACTTCGGCTTGTGCCCGTAGCGCCCGCAGACCCTGGTTTTGCGCCGCATACACGTCAGACAGCGCCTGCCAGGCCAGCGCGTCGCGCGGAAATTGCGCCACCCGGCTTTGCAGATTTTGGGCGACTTGGGCTAGCCGGGTGGCATCGCTGCTTTGTAACGCCGTCTGGGCTTGCAGCAACAGTGCTGGGCGCGCCGTGGCATCGTTGGATGCACCGGCCGACAGCAGCGCCTGCGCCCGCGCCGGCTCGTTGGCGGCCAGCGCCACCTCGGCACCCAGCCAGCGCACTTGCTGCTGCGCGGCGGTATCAAAAGCCACCAGCGTTTGCAGCTGTTGCCAGTGGCGTTGCGCCTGCGCTGCGTCGCGCAGTCGGCTGGCGGCCATGCAGGCACCGTACAAGGCCCCGGCCTGCACCGCCAGCGGCTGCGTCAGCAGCGTCGGGTCGTCCCGCTGCGCCTGCCAGCTGCGCAGTGCATCGACACCGGGGTTGGCCAGGATTCTGGCGCGCGCCACCATCATCGCGTGCAGCATCGTCGGCACGGCTGCCACATCTGATGCGCTGCCCTGGGGGGCACCCAGCGGCAGACGCAAGTGCATGTCAGCGATGCGCTCGGTGGTCAGCGGGTGGCTACGCAGGTAGGGGTAGGCACCGATGTCATTGAGGCGCGAGGCTTGCTGCAGTTTGTCAAACATGGTGACGAAGCCCAGCGGCGCAAAGCCGGCCTGCGTCATGACGCCAAAGCCCAGCCGGTCGGCCTCGCGCTCCATGTCGCGCGAAAAATTGAGCTGACTTTGCGCCGACAGCGCCTGCCCGCCAACCATCAGTGCGTTGCCGGCCTCGGCATTCTTGCTGGCGGCCAGCGCACCCAGAATCATCGCTCCCAGCACCCACGGCGCTTGCTGGAGGCCAGCTCGTCGCGGTTGCTGACCACTGCCAGCAGCCCCAGGTTCAGTCCCAGATAGCCGCCCGGCAGCGCAAAGGCGTTGACGCTGCGGTCGCGCCCGATCAGCACCTGCCAGGCAAAGCGTTCGTCCAGCTCTTCGCTGAGGTTGCCGCGCAGCCGGGCTGCTGCCAGCAAGGGTTGCCAGATGCCTTGCACATAGTCGCCCAGCACCGGGTCGTCGATGTAATCCGGGTCGCGGTACAGCTCGCGCGCAATGCGGTCACCCAGCCGGCGCTCGGCGTTGCTGGTCATGTCGCTGCCGTCACCGAGCAGCGGCAGACCGCCGGCGGTGTTGTCGGGCGCGCTCGCCCCGGCGGCCAGCTGCGCCAGACTTTGGCCCGGGGTCAAACCGCCAAGTGCTATTGAAATAGCAGCTGTCAGCGCAATGCCAGTATGTGTTAGAGGCCATTTTCTCTTAAAATGGCGTGGCTGGGCGGATGGGTTGGCAGCGGTGCCGGGTGCAGCGGGGTGTGTCATGCCCGTATGATGCCAGTCACTTGTAAAGGTTCGATAAAGCCACCCATGAATCCCGCCACTGCCATGAATACCCTCACCCATTTTGACGCTGCCGGCCAGGCGCATATGGTCGATGTCGCCGCCAAGGCCGCCACCCACCGTGTTGGCATCGCGGGTGGACGCATTGAGATGCAACCCACCACGCTGGCGCTGATTACCACGGGGAGCAGCAAAAAAGGCGACGTGCTGGGCATTGCCCGCATTGCCGGCATCATGGCGGCCAAAAAAACCAGCGACCTGATCCCGCTGTGCCACCCGCTGGCGCTGACCCGTGTTGCTCTTGAATTTGAAGCTATCAGCGCACACGCTACAAAGGCTGCAGGCATATTTTGCACTGCAACGGTGGAAACCGTCGGCCCCACCGGGGTGGAGATGGAGGCACTGACCGCGGTGCAGGTGGCGCTGCTGACCATCTACGACATGTGCAAGGCGGTGGACCGTGGCATGGTCATGACCGACATCCGGCTGCTGCAAAAACACGGCGGCAAGTCGGGCAGTTTTGTGGCGGATCGGCTGGCGTGACTGTTTGTTGCGGTGGGTCAATGCGGCAGCGGGATGCGCCGGCGCTTGATGGTCACCACCACGGGCGGCGCGACGCGCTCAACAACTGGCGGCACGACAAACGGCCGCTCAGCCGGCTTGGGTTGCGTTGACGTTGCTGCGGCCAGCGCCTTGCTGTCAGCATGGCTCAATGGGGTGACATGGTCTCCGACCACCAGGACGAATTCGTTGTCCAGCTTGCCCAACGCGCCACATTGCAATCCACAGCGGGCGCTGCCCAATAACTCAAGCGAGTCTTCGGCGGTTCGCTCATAGGTGTATTTGGCCCACTCAAGGGGCCCCAGACGGACAGACCAGCGCGATTTTGATTTCAGCTTCAATGGATCACCCGAAAACAATCACTCAGGGCTGACGTTGACGATTTGGCGAAGCTGCGCCGCAACGTCATTGGGATTGGCCTGACAGACCCACAGGCCGATGTGCTCAAAACCGCCCGTCAGCTGGGTGCTGGCCAGCAATTCCAGATACACGCCAGCACCGGGTCCATTGTTGATGTTGATGTTGTAGGCCGGTGCCTTCCCCATTTGCTGCATGACGGTGATGATGGCCTGAATGGCCGCCACCATGGCCTGCACCAGATCGCGGCGCTCATCAGGGCTGAGCTGGTGGATGTACTGTTTGCTGTGGTCTTTGAGCAGCACCAGCATGTTGTAGGGCCGCTTCATGAAATAGGGCACGATCAACACGGCGTGGCCAAAGTCGCGCACCATCAGCCGCTGCGGGTTCTCGCGCAGCATGTACTCTGAAAAAGTCTGACCGTTGCGCTGCATGAAACTGAAATTGTTGAAGTAGCGCTGCGGCATGATGTTGCTAAAGCCAATCTGCTGGTGTCCGTGCGTCAGCGATGCACCGGCTGCGTGACCAAAGTTCTTGATGATCGAGACGTAACCGAAGGTTCTTGGCCCACGCGTCACGCTTGCCTCACCCGCGCGGTGCGGCAGTTTTTGCAGCACCCGGTCAGACGCCGGCATGAACCCGGCTGAGTCGGTCAACAGCTTGTGTTCCAGCGCCGCCAGTCGGTCAAAACAGATCAGGCAGTCTGCCAGCGGCATGTTGTGCCAGTCGCGGTCATGGATCGACGATGTCCACTGCAGCAGGTGCATGCCATAGGAACTGCGGCCGTGGTGATATGGATCTGGAAACAGTGGACTGCCCGCGGCATCTTCCTGCAGATGCTCGACCGGGTGGAGGATCGGATACAGGTTTTTGTTGATGAAGGTAAAGCCTTCGCTCAAGGGCTGCAGATCGATCACCCCGGTGCTTCTGGCGGCGCAGATCGGGCATTGGTCGTCACGGCAGTCAACCGGGGCCATGGCAGCGGTGGTGTGCAGGCGGGTGGCGCGCGACGAGTTATAGACGATCACGTCGCCGGTTCGGGGGTCAATCTGGCACAGGGAGTCGGGCAGGAAAGCCGCCATTTGCGCGTCGTCAAGAATGTCCTCCATGATCTCCCGAACCGAAAGATCATTGACATTGCGGGCGCTGATCAGCGCCTCAATGGCTTCCAATTTGAGTTGCTGCGGGTCACTCATGGTGTGAATAGTACCGTATCAGCGGGGGTGATTCGACTGGCAGGGCCGCCCGATCACCCTTTGCAAGGGGGTGCTAATGTCGGGCGCGATCATGACTGCGCCTGGTGCTGGTTTTGCGCACGGTTATCGACATCGATGGGGTCGAATCAGACATGCAATGAACGCACCGTGCCGGGCCACCAAGCTGGCATGAAATTTCAGGCAAGGCACCGCTGCAGGGCCTTAGAATCCGCATGGATGGCGGGCTTTTATGGTGATCACGGGCTGTGCTCTTGTCCGTCGCCGCGGCTGCCAGGACTGACCCGTGCAAAACCGGCGCGGCCGATGTGTTGTCTATCCCAGTGTTCAGTGATCCCACGCCGCCATGCAGTCCGACGAAGCCACCATTGCCACACTCCTTGAAGCGCCGACATCCCGGCCGCGACTGCTGGTGGTGGACGACCAGCCGATCAATATCCAGGTCATGCACCAGATTTTTGCCGCACAGTATCAGGTGTTCATGGCCACCAATGGCAATCAGGCGCTGGCCTTTTGCCGCAAGACACCGCCTGACCTGATCTTGCTCGATGTGGTGATGCCCGGCATGGACGGTTTTGAAGTCTGCCAGGCACTTAAAGCCGACCCTGCCACACAGGACATACCGGTCATCTTTGTCACCGCCCACACCGATGCGCATCAAGAGACGCGTGGGCTCGAAGTGGGTGCTGTCGATTTCATTTCCAAGCCGGTCAACCCGGCCGTGGTTCGCGCCCGTGTCAAAACCCAGCTGACGCTTAAATTTCAATCTGACCTGATGCGCAAGCTGGTTTTTCTTGATGGCTTGACCGGTGTCTTCAACCGGCGCTATTTTGATCAGCAACTCGCCGTAGAGGTGGCACGCTCAAACCGCACGGGCAGCCCGCTGGCCTTGATCATGCTGGATGTGGACTTTTTCAAACGCTACAACGACCACTATGGCCATCAGGCCGGTGACGACTGCCTGCGCATGATTGCCGCAACGCTGAAAGAGAACCTGCGTCGCCCGGGTGACCTGGTCGCACGTTACGGCGGTGAAGAGTTTGCGTGCATCCTGCCCGATACGGCGTTTGAGCAAGCGCTGGAGTTGGCCGCGGAACTGGAACAAGAGGTGCGCAAGAAAGGTATCGCGCACGCCGATTCGCAAGCCGCTGCCGTGGTGACCATCAGCCTCGGGGTGGCGGGTCGCACAGGTCACATCACCACCGATGCCCCCAGCATCCTGGCGTTGGCCGACGCGCAGCTTTACCGCGCAAAGCATGCGGGTCGCGCCAGAGTCTGCGGTGATCAATTACCATAGCATGCCCGCTGCGCCATCCATAGGCCCCAAGCAGCCCCAAGTCGCGATACGTTGGAATCCACCCAAATGAACCCTAGCGCCGCCGAAATTGCCCGCACCAGGCTGCCTGTCTTGCTGCGCTGGCTGCCGCGTGGTCTTGAATGGCAGGTCATGTTGTTGACCTCGGTTTGCCTGGTGCTGTCCATCATGGGCTACGGCTACTACCGTGCTGACCAGGAAACCAGCAACGCCAGACGCTCCATCACCGCGCAAATGATTGCGCTGGCGCAAAATCTGGCCACCGTAGATGCACATTTTTTGCGCACCAACGAGCCCGAGCAAATTGAGGTTTTAACCCTGCACACGGCCACTGTGGATGGCATTTATTCGGTCTTGGTGACCGATGTCAACGGCCGCCCCCTGTCTGAGGTGGTTAACAAAAATGGCAGTTGGTCACCGCGCTACAACACGGCTGCCGTTGAGGTGCCAGCTGCCAGCGGTCCGGACAGTGTGTTCGAGACCACGCCGTACAGTGAAAGCCGGCGTGATTTTCTGGCGGGCACCGCTGGCACCATGACTGCCTGGCATCGCATTGCAGATGCCAGGCAAGCCTTGGGCTGGGTGCGCATCAATTACCGGCTCGATACGTTCGAGGGCATCGCCCGGCAAATTCAACGGCAAGGGGCGCAGGCCGTCTTGTTGGCCATTTTGGCGACCCTGTCGCTGCTGTCGTTGCTGCTGCGTCCGGTGATGCGGGCACTGCGCGAGGCGACCGAATTCGCCGCGCAGCTCAATGTCTCGATGGGTGCCAGGCTCAAGGTGTCACACCGAAGCTCAGAAATTGAAGCCCTGGGCAATGCACTCAACGTGGTGTCAGAGCGCCTGCAACTCGAGCATGCCGAGTTGAGCAATCAGAAGTTTGCGCTGGATCAGCACGCCATCGTCAGTATCACCGATCTGAATGGCATCATCACTTACGCCAATCAGCGCTTCTGTGACATCAGCGGTTACCGGGTGGATGAGTTGCTGGGCCAAAATCACCGCATCATCAAGTCCGATGAGCACCCGCCAGCCTTGTATCAGGAACTGTGGCGGACCATCTCACTCGGCAAGGTATGGCACGGGGACCTCAAAAATCGCAAGAAAGATGGCGGCTTTTACTGGGTGAACGCCACCATTGTTCCGTTACTCGGCCTTGATGGCCAGCCACATCATTTCATTGGTATCCGCACCGACATCACCGCCAACAAGCTGCTGGAACAGCGTTTGAAGCTCGCACGCGATGAGGCCGAGGCAGCCACCTTGGCCAAAGGACAGTTTCTGGCCAACATGAGCCATGAAATCCGCACCCCGATGAACGCGGTGCTGGGCATGCTCAAGTTGCTGCACAGCACCGACCTGAACAAACGCCAGCTGGACTATGCCAACAAGGCCGATAGCGCGGCCCGCTCTTTGCTGGGTCTGCTCAACGACATTCTGGATTTCTCGAAAATCGAGGCGGGCAAGATGGCCCTGGAGTCACGGCGGTTTCGCATTGACAAGCTGATGCGCGACATCTCGGTCATCCTGTCGGCCAGTCTGGGCAACAAACCCATCGAAGTGCTGTTTGACATTGACCCGGCAACACCCCGGGCGCTGCTGGGTGATGCCATGCGTTTGCAGCAGGTGCTGATCAACCTGGGTGGCAACGCCATCAAGTTCACAGCGGCTGGCGAAATCGTGGTCAGCATCAAGGTGGCTGGACAGCAAGACAACGCGGTCAGTCTGAAGTTTGCCGTGCGCGACAGTGGCATTGGCATTGCGCCCGAGAATCAGGAACATATCTTTGATGGCTTTTCGCAAGCCGAGGCTTCTACCACGCGGCGTTTCGGGGGCACCGGGCTTGGGCTGTCGATCAGTCGCCGGTTGATCGCGCTGATGGGCGGTGAACTGGGCGTTGAAAGTGCGCTGGGCCAGGGCAGCACCTTTTTCTTTACCGTCACCTTGCCGATTGCGCCGGAGCAGCCTCGAAGTGCCACGCCCCCCCCCGAACTACCCGCCCATCTGAGCGTGCTGGTGGTCGATGACAACCCGACCGCCCGCGACGTGCTGGCGGCCATGGCCGGGTCAATGGGCTGGCAGGTCGATCTGGCCGCAGGCGGGGCGCAGGCGCTGGCGATGATTCATGCGCGCGCCGCTGCCGGGCAGCCGGCCTACCAGGCGGTTTTCGTCGATTGGCTCATGCCTGGCATGGATGGTTGGGAGACCATCACCCGCATGAAACAGGAGGGCATCGACAGCCATTCCTCGATCGTCGTGATGGTCACCGCCAATGGCCGGGAGATGCTGGCACAGCGCAGTGCCGATGAACAGGCAAGACTGAATGCCTTTCTGGTCAAGCCAGTCACCGCCTCGATGTTGTACGACGCGGTGGTGGAAGCGCTCGCCGATGGCTCCGTGCATACCGCTGCGCCCGCCCTGGCGGTTGCGGCGCAGCCCCTGCTGGGCATGCGCTTGCTGGTGGTCGAAGACAACCTGATCAACCAGCAAGTGGCCCAGGAAATGCTTGGTAATGAAGGGGCGCAGGTGGACCTCGCCGACAACGGGCAGCTCGGAGTCGATGCGGTGTACCGGGCGGTGGCCTGCGGCCTGCCCTTCGATGCAGTGCTGATGGACATCCAGATGCCGGTGATGGACGGCTACAGCGCCACCCGCCTGCTGCGCGAAGATGCCAGCCTGGCCAATTTGCCGATCATCGCCATGACCGCCAATGCCATGGCCAGCGACCGTGATGCCTGCCTGGCCGCCGGCATGAACGCCCATGTCGGCAAACCCTTCAAATTGGCGGAACTGGTTGAATTGCTGCAGAAGTTGACCGGCCTGGGTCATCCCCCCAAAGCGCCTGACACACCGCCGGCGCCGATGTTGAACCCGAGCCGGATGCCGGAGCCGGCATTACCGCGGATTGATGCGGTGGACATGGCCGGCGCGCTGGAGCGACTGGGCGGCAATTCGGCGCTGTATGCGCGAGTGCTGCAGTCGTATCTGGCAGACATCGCGGGCCAACCCGAGCAATTGGCGCAGGCACTTGACAGCGCCGACTGGAATGCTGCCGAAAGGCTGTTGCATACCCTGAAAGGCTTGTCGGCCACCATGGGTGCCAGCTACATGGCGGCGGTGGCGCGAAAGGCCGAACTTGCCATCAAAGCGGCCAAAGCCAGCGACACCGCCCACGATTCCCCGGTGATTGGCGAACTGCAGAGCAACTTTTACGCCGCGGTGGTGGCAACCCAGGCCGTCATGGGCCAGGTGGCCAAGACCTGCGTGGCGGCTAACGTCGCCCCGCTTGCGCCAGAACCTGCATCCGAGTTGGTTGACGATCGTCATGTTCTGCTGCTGCAATTGTGGCAATTGCTTAACGCATCGGACATGTCTGCATTGCAGGTGTTTGAACAATTGCAGCAAAATGCAACGCTGGCCAACACCGATGAATTTGCAGCGTTGACGCGTGCCATGGCCGCGTTTGACTTTGCCCAGGCCGCAGAGGTGTGTGCGTTGCTGCTCAAGCCAGGCTGAAGTCTGCTGCCATCGGGCCCCCGTGCCCAACTGTCAAGAGGTGACTACGAGATGATCACAAGCCCATTTGACCTGGATGTCTTACTTGACCGCCACCAGTGCGCGCCGCACCGGCTGGTGCAAATCCTGCGCGAAATCCAGGCCAACCGGCATTGGCTGGCGCGCCAGGATCTGATCCACGTGGCCCAGGAGCTAAAGCTGCCACTGGCGCATGTGGAAGGTGTGGCCGGTTTCTACCACTTCTTTCACCTCGAGCCCGTCGGTGAGTACCGTGTGCTGTTCAGCGACAACATCACCGACCGCATGGCCGGCAGTGAAGAGTTGCAACGGCACCTGCGCCATCTGCTCAAGCTCGAGCCCGGCAAGCTGCGCGCGGACGGCCGCGTCAGCGTGGACTCCACCTCATGCACGGGCATGTGCGACCAGGGGCCCGCCGCACTGGTCAACCATCGCCACGTGGTCACCCGGCTGACACCTGGGCGCATCAAACACATGGCGGTGCTGATCGAGCAACAGGTGCCGCCCGAGCAATGGCCAGCAGAATGGTCACGTGTCGATGACCAGATTCGCCTGGCCAACGTCAAGCTCGGCGTTCAGCCCGAACCTGGGCAAGGCATTGCAGCCGCGCTGGCGCGTGGGCCACAAGGCATGCTCGAAGACATCAAGCGCTCCAAGTTGCGCGGCCGTGGCGGTGCCGGTTACGCCACCGGCATCAAGTGGCAGCTGTGCCGCAACGCCGCTGGTAGCACCCGTTATGTGATCTGCAATGCTGACGAGGGCGAGCCGGGCACCTTCAAAGACCGCGTGCTGCTCAGCAGTTTTGCCGATACGGTGTTTGAAGGCATGACGATTGCCGCCCTGGTGGTGGGCGCGCGGCAGGGGCTGGTCTATCTGCGTGGCGAATACACCTATTTGCTCGAACCCCTACAGGCGGTGCTGGCACGCCGCCGTGCCCAGGGCTTGCTGGGCGTGTCCATCCAAGGTCGCGCCGGCTTTGACTTTGACATCGACATCCATGTGGGTGCCGGAGCCTACGTCTGCGGTGAAGAGTCGGCCCTGATCGAGTCGCTTGAAGGCAAGCGTGGCACGCCGCGCATCCGCCCGCCGTTTCCGGTGGAGCATGGCTACCTCGGACACCCCAGCACCGTCAATAATGTCGAGACTTTTTGCGCCGCCACCCACATTGCCGTGCAAGGCGGTGCCTGGTGGGCCGGCATCGGTACGGCGCAGTCAACCGGTACCAAAATTCATGCTGTCTCGGGCGATTGCGAGCGCCCTGGCCTGTACGAATACCCGTTTGGTACCCGTATTGGCCGCATTCTCGAAGACTGCGGTGCACGCGATACGCAGGCGGTGCAGGTCGGGGGGCCCTCGGGGGTGTGTCTGTCAGCACTTGAATTTGGCCGGCGCATCGGCTTTGAAGACGTGCATACCGCCGGTGCCTTCATGGTGTTTGACCGCTCGCGTGACATGTTCGATGTGGCGCTGAACTTCGCCCAGTTTTTTGCCCACGAGAGCTGCGGCTTTTGCACGCCGTGCCGGGTGGGCACCGAGCTGGTGGTGCGCCGCCTGGACAAACTCAAAAAAGGCTACGGCTCGGGCGAGGATGTGCAGGTTCTGTTTGAGCTCGACAAACTCATGCACGGAGCCACCCATTGCGGCCTGGGGGCCAGCGCCTGCAATCCGCTACGCGACACCATCGCCAAGTTTCGCCCGGCCTACGAAAAACACCTCAAATCATTGCACTTTGCGCCCGGCTTTGACATGGACGGCGAACTCTCGCAAGCCCGTCTGGCCACCGGCCGCGACGACCAAGGCGCTCACCTGGAGACACTGGCATGACCGATCACACCCGCATTGATGCGCTGTCGCCCGGCACCTTCACGCTCGATGGTGACGAGATCGAATTCGGCCCGGGCGACTCGATTTTGCAGGCTGCCACCCGCGCCGGCCATTACATTCCGCACCTGTGCTGGCATCCTGACTTTGCTGCCAAGGGCTCGTGCCGGTTATGCACCGTGCGCATCAATGGCCGCATTGGTGCGGCCTGCACGGTCAACGCGGCCTCGGGGCAAGAGGTGCAGAGCAACACCGATGAGCTCAACGCGCAGCGCAAGATCTTGTTGCAGATGATCTTCATTGAGGGCAACCACTTCTGCCCCTCGTGCGAAAAAAGCGGCAACTGCCGCCTGCAAGCCACCGCCTACGACATGGAGATGGAAGGCCCGCACTTTGAAGAGTTCTACCCCAATCGCAGCGTCGATGCCAGCCACCCTGACCTGATGCTCGATCTGAACCGCTGCATTTTGTGCGGCCTGTGCGTGCGCGCCAGCCACGATGCCGATGGCAAGGACGTGTTTGCCATTGGCGGCCACGGCATCCAGACGCATCTGCTGGTCAACAGTCTGAGCGGCCGACTGGCCGACAGCGCCATCGCCAGCACCGACCGCGCCGCGCACATTTGCCCGGTTGGGGCGATTTTGCACAAACGCCAGGGTTTTGCCACCCCGATTGGTCAACGCCGCTTTGATGCCCGGCCGGTGTCGCAACATGTCGGGGAGGAATCGTGATGAGCCCCATTGCCAATCTGCCCAGTCTGCCCAACAGCGCGCTGGCGCAAGACAGTGCCTTGCCGCTGCAGCGCAAGCTCAAGCTTGCCACGGTGTCGCTGGCAGGCTGCTTTGGCTGTCACATGTCGTTTCTTGACATTGATGAGCGCCTGTTGCAACTGCTCGAACTGGTCGAATTTGACCGCAGTCCGCTGACCGACATCAAGGACATTGGTCGCTGCGATATTGGTCTGATCGAAGGTGGGCTGTGCAATGCCGAAAACGTGCAGGTGCTGCGCGAGTTCCGGGCGCACTGCAAGACGCTGGTCGCTGTTGGGGCTTGCGCCATCAATGGCGGCCTGCCGGCACAGCGCAACCAGCGTGATGTCGGGCAGATGTTGCGCGATGTGTATTGCCGCCAGGCCGGTGGGCGCACCGGCAACCAGATTCCCAACGACCCCGAGCTGCCGCTGCCGCTCAATCATGTGCACCCGATCCACGAGGTGGTGCACGTGGACTTTTTCCTGCCCGGTTGCCCGCCTTCGGGCGATGCGTTCTGGGCTTTTCTGACCGACCTGCTGGCTGGGCGCACACCGCACCTGGGGCATGGGCTGATTCATTACGACTGATTCATGCGTATTTCAAAATCAACCCTTGAAACCTTGTCGGCTCTTTCGCGAAAATACTTTGGCGAAAATGCGCCAGTGCGGCTGTTTGGTTCACGCCTCAATGACCAGGCGCGTGGCGGGGATATTGACATCCAGATCATTGCGCCGCATGCGACCTTTCTGGATGAAGTTTCTTTTCTGGCCGAAGTTGATCAGCAACTGGATGAACGCGTTGACCTTCGCGTGCAAAGAAATGAAGCATTGCTGATTGATGAAATGGCCCTCAAACATGGCGTACTCATCAATGGTTAATACCGACTTGCTCAAAATCCTGGAGTCAAAACTTGCTGCCACTGCGAGTATTGCGGATCGCCTGGTTTATTCCACTCACCGAGCGCTTGATCTGGGGCTGACTCCCTTGACCATGGAAAAACTTCGGCATTTATCTGATGCTGACATGGAAGTCATCGACGCTTATCTGTTTCGCTATGGTTCATTGGTATCGAATATTCAGGATTCAATTTTCAAGTCAATAGGCGAACTGGAGCAGGAGCCTGTATCAACGATGAGCAACCGGGACAAAACAAACCTGATGGAGCGACTGGGTGCGTTGCCTTCTGCGCAGGCTTTCGCATCGCTCGCGGTTATTCGAAATAAGCTGATGCATGAATATCCAGAAGAAGCGCAAAAGCATTTGGACAGGGTTAACTTTATTGCTCAGGAAGCGCCTCGATTGGTTGCCATCTTCATTGGCATCTTGCGCTACGCCGAGAAATTCAACATTTTGATGCCGCTAGATGCTTTCGGGCATTTACAAAACTACAGCGATGCACTGGGCCATGACTGAAAATCATGTCTTATGTCGTCCCAAAGCAGGGCGTTGCAGGTACGCCTTCATTTAGGGTCGCCATTCCCTGATGAGCAAACCTGAATGACGCGACTATTTGTTGCCGTATCACACATGAAGGACTACCGCTATGAGCTTTGATCTGGAAACCGCGGCCAACCCGCAGGGCTTGCGCCGGGTGGCGATAGACCCGGTATCGCGGGTTGAAGGGCACGGCAAGGTCACGCTGTTGCTTGACGAGGCTAACGTGGTGCAGCAGGCACGCCTGCACATCGTCGAGTTTCGTGGCTTTGAGAAATTCATCGAAGGCCGTCCCTATTGGGAAGTGCCGGTGATGGTGCAGCGTCTGTGCGGCATTTGCCCGGTATCGCACCACCTGGCCGCTGCCAAGGCGTTTGACCGGGTGCTGGGTGCGGTGCCGGTGCCCGCCAGCGCCGACCGGGTGCGCCGGCTGATGCATTATGGGCAGATCCTGCAGTCGCACGCGCTGCACTTCTTTCACCTGGCGTCGCCCGACCTGCTGTTTGGCTTTGACTCGGCGGTGGCGCAGCGCAACATTGTCGGGGTGGCGCAAGCGCATCCCGAAATCGCCAAAAAAGGTATCTTGCTGCGCAAGTTTGGCCAGGAAATCATCCGCATCACCTCGGGCAAGCGGGTGCATGGCACGGGTGCCGTGCCGGGCGGCATCAACAAGCTGGTCAGCGCGCCTGAGCGTGACGCGCTCAAGGCGGAACTGCCGCAGATGTTGGCCTGGGCGCAGGACGCGGTGGATATGGCCAAAGCGCTACACGCACAAAACCCGGCGCTCTACAACAGTTTTGGCCATTTCCGCTCCAACCTGATGTCGATCGTGCGCGCCGATGGCGCCATGGATCTGTTTGATGGCGTGCTGCGGGTGCGCGACGACCACGGCAAGATTCTGGCCGACGGCGTGAGCGACCAGAACTACCTGGAACTGATCGAAGAAGAAGTGCGCGCCTGGAGCTACATGAAGTTCCCCTATCTCAAGAGCCTGGGGCGCGAACTGGGCTGGTACCGCGTGGGACCGCTGGCGCGGGTGCAAAACTGCGACTTCATCCCCAGCCCGAGGGCCGAGCAAGAGCGGCAGGCCTTTGTCGCCTGGGGTCAGGGCGACCTGGTGCATGCCTCGCTGGCCTACCACTGGGCGCGCATGATCGAGCTGCTGCACGCAGTGGAAGTGATCGCCGAACTGCTGGACGACCCGGCCCTGCTGGCGGGCGATCTGGTCAGTAGCGGCGTGCGCCAACGCAGCGGCGTGGGCATCATCGAGGCCCCGCGTGGCACGCTGATCCACGACTACGACGTGGGCGACGACGACCTGGTAACCCGCTGCAACCTGATTGTGTCCACCACCCACAACAACCAGGCGATGAACGAGGCGGTGCGCTCGGTCGCGCGTGATCACCTCAGCGGCCACGAATTGACCGAGGGTTTGCTCAACCACATCGAGGTGGCGATTCGCGCCTACGACCCCTGTCTGTCGTGCGCCACGCATGCGCTGGGCCAAATGCCGCTGGATGTGCAATTGCTGGCGGCTGACGGTCGCTTGCTTGACCGGGTGCAAAAATCTCCCGCTGCCGGGTTGATGCGGGCATGCAACTCGTTTTCTGAATGAAATCAGCCTCTAGCCCTTTTTCAGTAAGCGCTTATAGCTTCAATTTGTATAGCTGTGTGAGATGCCTGGGCTGCCATTGAACGCTGGGAACTGCCCACTGCCGCCATTGTTGGTGCTGGGCTGGGGCAACCTGAGCCGGGGTGATGATGCCCTGGGGCCGCTGTGTGTGGCGGCGTTGCAGGCGCAATGGCCAGCCGCGCTGGCAGGGCAGGTCGAGTTTCTGGACGACTACCAGCTCAATATCGAACATGCGCTGGACCTGGTGGGGCGCAGCGCGGTGCTGTTCATTGATGCCAGCCTGAACTGCGTCGCGCCCTTTGAAGTGCTGCAGCCACAGGCGCGCCAGGACATCAGCTACACCAGCCACGCGCTGTCACCCGAGGCCGTGTTGCAGGTGTTCCACGACACGCAGGGCAGCGCGGCACCGCCAGCGCACTTGCTGGCCATCCGGGGTGAGCGTTTTGAGTTGGGTGAGGCCATCAGTCCGGCGGCACAAAACCACCTGGCTGCCGCACTGGTCTGGGCGCAAGGCTGGCTCACCGCCAGCCTGCAGACTGCTTGCGACCATGCATGAACTCAGCCTGGCTGGCAGCATCTTGCAGTTGGTTGAAGACGCCGCCCAGCGCGAAGGCTTCAAGCGCGTCACCCTGCTGCGCCTTGAAGTTGGCCAGCTGGCCAATGTGGAGCTGCACGCATTGCAGTTTGCCCTGGCCGCCATCGCACCCGGCACGCTGCTTGAAGGTGCCAAGCTGGCGTTTGACGAGCCGGCAGGTCAAGCCTGGTGTCAGCACTGCCGTCAAACCGTGGCGATGGCCGAACGTGGCTGCGCCTGCCCGCTGTGCGGCGGCTATGCGTTAACGCCCAATGGTGGCCTGAGTCTGCGTGTGGTGGATATGCTGGTGGCTGATTCAAGTTAGCGGATACTGACCTTGCACTGTCCCAGCATCGCCTCGGTCACCAGCGTGATGCCTGACGCAGTGACGTGAAAGCGTTTTTTGTCTTCTTCCGGGTCAACCCCGATGTGCGTGCCATCCGGAATAAAGCAATTTTTGTCCAGAATGCACTTTTTCAGGATGCAATTGCGCCCCACCTCCACGTTGGGCAACACGATGGTGTCTTCTATCAGCGTGTAACTGTGCACTCTCACCCCAGAAAACAGCAACGACTTGCGCACTGTGGCACCACTGATGATGCAGCCTCCCGACACCATGGCATCCAGGGCCTGGCCACGCCGGTTGTCGTCGTTGAAGACAAATTTGGCGGGTGGGCTTTGCTGCTGCCAAGTCCAGATGGGCCAGGACTCATCGTATAAATTGAGGTCGGGTGTGACCCCTACCAGATCCATGTTGGCGGCCCAATAGGCATCGAGCGTTCCCACATCACGCCAATAGGCCGGCTTGCCAGGCTCCATCACGCAGCTCTCGGCAAAGTTTTGCGCAAAGGTGCGGTAGCGCTTGACGCAGTGCGGAATGATGTCCTTGCCAAAATCATGGCTGGATTTGGGATCATCGGCATCGCGCAACAACTGCTCAAACAAAAACCGAGCGTTAAAGACATAAATGCCCATGCTGGCCAAGGCCATGTCAGGGTTGCCCGGCATCGGCTGGGGGTTGGCCGGTTTTTCAATGAAATCGGTGATGCGCTCGTCGTCGTCGATGCTCATCACACCAAAGCCAGTGGCCTCGCTGAGCGGGACTTCGATGCAGGCCACCGTCAGGTCAGCCCGGCGTTCAACGTGGGCGGCCAGCACGCGGCCATAGTCCATGCGGTAAATATGATCGCCCGACAGGATCATCACATATTCGGGGTTCGCGTGGCGCAGTTCACGCAGGTTCTGAAACACGGCATCGGCCGTGCCCTGGTACCAGTGCGAGTCGTCCATCTGCTGCTGCGCCGGCATGATTTCGATGAACTCACCCAGCCGGCCATCGAGAAAACTCCAGCCCAGCTGCAGATGCCGAATCAGGCTTTGCGCCTTGTACTGGGTGGCCACACCCACCCGGCGCACGCCGGAATTGACACAATTGGACAGGGTGAAGTCGATGATGCGGAATTTGCCGCCAAACGGCACGGCAGGTTTGCAGCGCCAGTCGGTCAGCTCATGCAGGCGGCTGCCGCGGCCACCGGCCAAAATCATGGCGAAGGTGTTGCGGGTCAGCTGGCTGACATAGCGCGGGTCACGGGTGCGTCGTTCGCCGAAGCTCGATGAATCAAAATCTGCCATCTTCACACTCCCAAAAAAGGTTTGGTACTGTCACGATGACCGCACCTTGATCGGTGTGATCACCCTGATTCTATTTCCTTGAAGTGGGAAAAGGCAGCCTGTCGCCGCATGAAAATTTGGCAATTTGATAATTCAAATTTTATATAAATCTAGCCTTTAGCCATTTCTGGTACTGTGCTTGAAGCTACATAAAACGTAGCATGACTGTTGCCGGCCAACAGAGCATCGTGCCGGCTTGGCCAGCACCAGCGCGGCTGGCCTGCTATTCCGGCACGCAAATCTGACCGCGTAACATGGCCCGAACGGTGCGCACGCTGATCATTGACACCAGCAGAACCAGAAACACCAGCAGGGTCTGCGTCAGCACCGAGAAGAAAGTTCCGCCCACCTTTTCCAGCATCACCGTGGTGGCGATGGTCATGGCGGCGATCGGGAACGAATAGGCCCACCAGGGCAAGGCAAATTGCAGCTTCCAGAAGTATTTCACCTGCGAGAACAGCAGCAGGGTGATGAACAGTGCAAAGTAGTAAAAAATGCGTGCCACATCATCGATCACACCGTTGTGCATCTTGACCCACGAGATAAAACCCACCGCCGGCGGCGCGATCAGGATGAACAGTGTGGGCAACAACTTGGACGGGATCATCGGGTGAAAGAAAAAGCGGTTGAACAGTACCGCCAGCAGCGGGGTCCACATCATCAACCCGATACTGAAGGAAAACCACGACACCTCCGGGTAGCCCAGCGGCACGCCGGCAATCGGCACCAGGATGTTGCCCACAATCGGAATGAACCAGGCCGGGTTGCTGTGGTGCACCTGGTACTTTTCGTGGTGCATCCAGTTGGACAAAATCGCCAGCGTGAACAGCAGCTGCACGGTGCTGCCAATTGACCACAGGTAAAGCGAGACGCCGGGGTAATGCCCCATGGCAGCAATCGCCAGCAGGATCATGCCGATCGACATCGCCGGAAAAAAGCTCATGCGGATCGGATGATTGAACTCGTCCACCACGTGCTTGCGGTGCAGCATGAATTTGGCGGCGTAAAACCCGCTGATCACGACAAAGACCAACGCGGTCAGCCACAGCAGCACACTGCTGGGCGTGATCGACCAAGCCCAGATGTGCTCGGCCTTTTCCAGTGCAATGGTGGTGCCGGCCAGCCCCATGACGGTGGCAAACAGGGAAACCGGCATGTACTCCAGCCGGCCATGCGGTGTGGCCGGCGTAGCCGGTGCGGCGTGTTTGTTCATTGTTAAATCTCCAGCAAATTACTCAAGTTTTGATGATACAACCCCCGGTATCACTTGCATGGTGACAACAGTCACTTAAGATTTCTTTGCGAACAGGCAACGCCGCCTTTCCACGGCGAAACAGCAGCGCTGGCCGCGCTCCCCCGGTTAGCGGATCACACGGGCACCCTTGCCTTTCATGGCGGCTTCGACTTCTTCCACCCGCACCATGGAGGTGTCGCCCGGCGTGGTCATGGCCAAGGCGCCGTGCGCTGCGCCATACTCCACGGCTGACTGCGGACCTTTGCCTTCCAGGAAACCGTAGGCCAGCCCGGAGGCAAAGCCATCGCCGCCACCCACCCGGTCGTAAATCTCCAGGTTGTCGCGCTTCATCGACTGGTACAACTCGCCGTTGTAATACAGCAGCGCCGACCAGTCGTTGAGCGTAGCGGTGGTGGCCCTGCCCAGGGTGGTGTCCGCCACCTTGAAGTTGGGGAAAGCCGCCACGGCGGTCTGGATCATCTTCTTGAAGCTCTCGGTCTCGATCTTGGTCAGGTGCTCGTCGGCGCCTTCGACCTCAAAGCCCAGGCAGGCGGTAAAGTCTTCTTCA
>JAIFMT010000054.1 GCA_020048295.1 Rhodoferax sp. | reverse complement strand
CAAATCACGCGCTGCGTGGGAGGCCGACCGGCGCGCCAAGCTGGGCAAAATGGGGGCGATCCAGGTGACCCTTGCTCAGCTGGCCTTTGCAAGCGCTGGCGAGACCGTGGTGGTCAATTTTGAGCAGAAATACCAGTCAAGCAACTACAGCGACAGCACCCGCAAGCAATTGGAATGGGTGCGTGAAGGCGATGCGTGGCGGATTCGACGCGAACTGCAGCGCTGAGCGCAGTGCGTCAAGCTGACATCAAAAAGCCCACCAGAAGTGGGCTTTCTTTCACGCCAGGACAGCGCGGTGAAGGGGGCGAAGGCTTCAGGCCTTGTTGCGCCGGCGTCTGCGGGTAGCCATCAGGCCAGCCAGGCCAAGCCCAGCCAGCACCAAGCTGCCGGGCTCTGGCACGTCATAGCGTGCCGAGAGATAGTCCTGGTTGCTGTTGGACTTGAAGCTGTACAGGTGCCAGTTTTGATAGTCAGTGCCGCTGGTGTAGTCATCAACTTGGCTGAGCCACTCGTTGGCAATGGCTAGGGCACTACTGTTAATTGTTTTTGTGGGGTCACTGTATGGTTCTTCAAAGAAGGTGCCGTCGCCAAGGCTGTGGGTGTTGCTTGTTTCATAAAAGATTTCCCATACGGCCAGTTGGAAAGCAGTTGAGTAGTCCTGAGCGGTGTAGCTTGAGCCGCTGGCGTTGGTGAATTTGCCAAAATTGGTTTTTGTGCCATTGAAGAAATCGCCCAATTGCTCATTTGGGTAGGCCACGTCATATAGCTTGCGCAGGCTGTCATTGCTGTACTGCTTGGCGTAATAGATGGTTACAGCCTCCGTGGCAGGCTGATACAGGTCAATACAGAAAAAGCGGAAAAATAAGTTGCTTGTATTGTCATTTTCTGCAAGCAGCTGATTTTCCACAGAAAAGTAGCCTTGAAATTGACCGCCAACTCCACCGTAGCTTGTCGTAGTTGATGCCTTATTTGTCACGTTGACATTTGTATAGCCACCATCCGCAGAGCCATCAAAATCAAGCTTGCCAGCCACTGATCCTGCTGCTGGAATGTTGGTATAAAACTCTTCGCTGCCCGCGTAAGAGGCAATAGGCAGGGCCAGCAGGCCGGCGAGCAAAAGTGGCAGAGGTGTTTTCATGAAATAGGTCAGGCGGGGAATTTGTTACAAATGGTATCGAAAACGGTTTGGCCTGACCAGCACTGAAAAGTTATAAATTGGTTATAGAAAAATGCTGCGCGCCCACCATGGCGTGATTGGTCGGCTCTGGCATCACAATAGCGGCATGACACTCACCGAACTCAAATACATCGTGGCTGTTGCGCGCGAGCGGCATTTTGGCAAGGCTGCAGAGGCCTGTTATGTTTCGCAGCCGACGCTGTCGGTGGCCATCAAGAAGCTTGAAGAAGAGCTGGAAGTCAAGCTGTTTGAGCGCAGCGCCAATGAGGTCACCGTCACGCCGCTGGGTGATGCCATCGTGCGCCAGGCGCAAAGTGTGCTGGAGCAGGCGGCTGC
The DNA here is from genome assembly GCA_020048295.1 of Rhodoferax sp. The sequence goes on along the minus strand of JAIFMT010000054.1, from coordinate 4,239 downwards.
CATCAAGGAAATTGCCAAGCGCGGCAAAAACCCGCTGAACGGCCCGCTGACCCTGGGTGTGATTTACACCATCAGCCCGTATTTGCTGCCAGCGCTGGTGCACCAGATGATTGCCCGCACGCCACAGATGCCGCTGATGCTGCAGGAGAACTTCACCGTCAAGCTGCTGGACATGCTGCGCACCGGAGAGATTGACTGTGCCATTCTGGCCGAGCCGTTTCCCGATGCCGGGCTGGCCGTGGCTCCGCTGTATGACGAACCGTTCATGGCTGCCGTGCCCACCACCCACCCACTGGCCAGCCAGAGCAGCGTGACGAGCGAGCAACTTAAATCAGAAACCATGCTGCTGCTGGGGGCAGGTCACTGTTTTCGCGACCATGTGCTTGAAGTCTGCCCTGAATTTGCCCGCTTTTCCTCCAACGCCGAGGGCATCCGCAAGAGCTTTGAAGGCTCGTCGCTCGAAACCATCAAACACATGGTGGCCGCCGGCATGGGGGTTACGCTGGTGCCGCGCCTGAGTGTGCCCAAGGAAGCGTTTGAGCCGCAACTCAAGCGCAAGCGTGACGAAGACCCGCATCTGAAGTACCTGCCTTTTACCGGCGACCCGCCCAAACGCCGGGTGGTACTGGCGTGGCGGCGCAGTTTTACCCGCTACGAAGCCATTGCCGCGCTGCGCAACGCCGTCTATGCTTGCGAACTGCCGGGCGTGGTGCGGCTGTCCTGACGTGCAGCCAGTGCGAACAAGTCCACGCCGCTGCTGCCGCGACCCATTTTTTATCACTCGGGTGCCCTGCCAGGTCAGGGGTGTCCGATTCAAACAGGAGTAATGACGCATGTCGGATTGTCAAATGGCGGTATTGCAGGATGTGCCGGATGTCGGGCGCTATGTGTTTTTTTCGCTGAGCGGCCGCAGTGCGGATGAAGTGCGCCAGAGCCTGAGCCGGCTCGCTGCCTTGGTGGATGGCGAGCAGGTGCTGGTTGGATTGGGGCTGGAACTGGTGCATTTTCTCGATGCCAACGTGCCGGGTCTGCACGCTTTCAAGGCTTTGTCTGGCGTGGGGGTGGCCGTGCCCGCCACCCCGGCCGCCCTGTGCTGCTGGCTGCGCGGCGACGACTCTGGCGCGCTGCTGCACCGGTTGCGCCAATTGCAGCAGGCACTCGCACCTGGCTTTCGGCAAGACCAGGTGATCGACGCGTTTCGCTACGGGCGTGGCCCCAATGGCCATGGCCGCGATCTGACTGGCTTTGAGGACGGCACCGAAAACCCGAGCGCTGATGCAGCCGTCGCTGCGGCGGTGGTGCAAGGCGCGGGGGATGGGCTCGATGGCAGCAGCTTCATGGTGGTGCAGCAGTGGCTGCATGACCTGGATGCCTTCGAGGCCATGACAGCCGAAGGGCAGGACCACACCTTTGGCCGCAGCCGCGTCAGCAATGAAGAGCTTGACGACGCGCCCGAGTCTGCGCACGTCAAGCGCACCGCGCAAGAGAGTTTTGCCCCCACCGCGTTTGTGCTGCGGCGCTCGATGCCGTGGACCTGCGGGGCGCAGGCCGGCCTGGTGTTTGTGGCGTTTGGCCATTCGTTTGACGCATTTGAGGTGCTGATGCGCCACATGGCGGGCCTTGATGATGGCATTGTGGATGGCTTGTTTGGCATGTCGCGGCCGCTGACCGGGGCCAACTTCTGGTGTCCGCCGATGCAAGCGGGGCGGCTCGATCTGCGCCAAATCGGTCTGTGAGGGCGCGTGCGTGGATTTTTGGCAAAACAAGCTCAGGCTGTACCTCGATCTGATCCGCTGGAGTCGCCCGGCCGGCTGGCTGTTGCTGCTGTGGCCCACGTTGGGTGCGCTGTGGGTGGCGGCGGGCGGGTTCCCGGGCTGGCCGTTGCTGCTGGTGTTTGTGCTGGGCACATTTTTGATGCGCAGCGCGGGCTGCTGCATCAACGACGTGGCCGACCGCGAGTTTGACCGTCACGTCAAGCGCACCGCGCAGCGCCCGGTGACCACCGGCGCGGTGTCGGTCAAGGAGGCGCTGGCCGTCGGTGCGGTGCTGGCGCTGTTGGCGTTTGCGCTGGTGCTCACCACCAACGCGATGACCGTTGGCATGTCGTTTGCCGCGCTCGCCATCACGCTGGCTTACCCGTATGCCAAGCGTTTTGTGTCGATGCCGCAAGCGGTGCTGGGGCTGGCGTTTGGCCTGGGTATTCCGATGGCGTTTGCCGCCGTGCTGGGCGAGGTGCCAGCGCTGGCCTGGGTGCTGATGCTGGGCAACATTTTTTGGGTGCTGGCGTACGACACCGAATACGCCATGGTGGACCGCGATGATGACCTTAAGATTGGCATCAACACCTCGGCCATCACGCTCGGCCACCGGGATGTGCCAGTGGTGTTGCTGTGTTATCTATTATTTATAGGTTTTTGGGCTGTAGCCCTTATACAGCAAGCGCTACCAGCTATATTTTATGTAGCAATTGGAGGCGCGCTAGCGCAGGTGCTGTGGCATTACACGCTGATCAGGACACGCAGCCGCGAGGGCTGTTTCAAGGCCTTTCGGCTCAACCATTGGCTGGGCCTGACGGTGTTTACCGGCATTGTGCTGGGCTATGTCCTCAAGTAGCCGGCAGTGGGCGGTCAGTCGGCACCAAATTCGTCGCCCAGTTCCCTGGCGCGTTCCCGCGCGGCATAGATGGCGTTGATGAACAGGGCGCGCATGTCGTCGTTTTCCATGGTGGAGATGGCCGCATAAGTGGTGCCGCCTTTGGAGGTGACGCGCTGGCGCAGCACCTGGGGTGAATCGACAGAGTTGCGGGCGAGTTCGCTTGCACCGGCAAAGGTGGCCACGGCCAGTTGGTGCGCCTGCTCACGGCTGAGCCCCATTTCCACGCCGGCGGTGGTCATGGCCTCCATGAAATAAAACACATAGGCCGGGCCAGAGCCTGACAGGGCGGTCACCGTGTCGAGTTGTTCTTCCGCGTCCAGCCACAACTGTTCGCCGGTGGTGGCGATGATCTGGCTGACACGCTCGCGGTCAGCTTCTGAGGCACCGGCGCGGGCAAACAGGCCGGTGATGCCTTTGCCAATCAGCGCCGGGGTGTTAGGCATGGCGCGCACGATGCGCTCGCTGCCCAGCCAGGCGGCCATGCTGTCGCTGCGAATACCCGCAGCCACGCTCAAATGCAGGGCTTGTCGGGTGTGCGCAGCAGCAGCCAGTGCGGCCTCCTTGAAGGTTTGCGGCTTGACGGCCCACACCACCAGTGCCGCGCCGGCCAGCGCCGGCCCGGCTTGTTCGTGCGCTGAAATGCCAAAGTTGCTGAGCAGTCTGGCGCGCGCCTCGGCCAAGGGCTCGACCACGTCGATGTGTTGGCTGGCGAGGCCTTGCCCAATCAGCCCGCCGATGATTGCTATGCGCTCGCTCATAAATGGGTTGCAGCGCTCAGGCTGCGGCTCCGGGTAGTGAAAAGCCGTGAGTCTAATCAATTGGACTGACAGGCTGGCCGTGGCTGCCAGCCGTACCCGACGTGGTGGCTTGCCTACAGCACAGTCTGGCGCACCGCGTGTTCCCAGCGCGCCATCAGGTCGGCGGCCACGTCGGGGTGCATGCTGGGCTCAAAGCGGCGTTCGACTTGCCACTGGGCGCTGAGTTGCTGCTTGTTCTGAAAGATGCCGGTGGCCAGGCCGGCCAGATAGGCCGCACCCAGCGCCGTGGTTTCGATCACCTTGGGGCGCACCACCGGGATGCCCAGCAGGTCGGCCTGAAATTGCATCAGCAGGTTGTTGACGCAGGCCCCACCATCGACGCGCAACTCGGTCACCGTGTGCGCGCCGGCTTGCACCGCATCAAGGCTCATGGCTTGCAGCAGCGCAGCGCTTTGAAAGGCAATACTCTCCAGCGACGCCCGAGCAATATGGGCCAGCGTGCTGCCACGGCTCAAACCGGTGATGCTGCCGCGCGACTCGGGCTTCCAGTAAGGCGCGCCCAATCCGGTAAAGGCTGGCACCACCATCACACCGCCAGTGTCTGGCACGGTTTCGGCCAGCGCCTGCACCTCTGCGCTGCTGCTGACGGCTTTGAGCCCGTCGCGCAGCCACTGCACCACGGCACCGCCGACAAACACGCTGCCTTCGATGGCAAATTCGGGTTGGGCGCTGGTCTGGGCGGCGCTGGTGGTGATCAGGCCGTTGGCGGATGTCTGAAATTGAGCGCCGGTGTGCATCAGCATGAAGCAGCCCGTGCCGTAGGTAT
>JAIFMT010000131.1 GCA_020048295.1 Rhodoferax sp. | reverse complement strand
CCATATCTCGCTCACACCTTGCGCATCAAAAGCGCGCAACTGGGCAAACAGTTGCTGTGCGGCAAGCGGCGCATCGTCTGGCATAACGGCCCACAGCACCCCGGGGATGGCGGGGTTGCCGACCGACCATGACCAAACCGCCAGCAGCCCAGCGCTGACCGGTGCGGTCTGTGCCGCCAGCGCCGCCCGCAAATCCATGGCGCACATCAGCCGCAGCCTGGCTTGCGGCGCGTAATGCGAATCCAGCGTGCCAGAGGCCTTGGGCGCAGGCGCAGTATGCGCTGATAGCTCTTGTTTTTGAAGCACCCGCAAACCACACGCGGCCTGCACCTGAGCCACGCCAATGGCTCCCGGGCGCAACAGCACGGGCTGAGCCCGTGTGCAATCAATGATGGTGGACTCAATGCCCACCCGGCTGGGCCCGCCATCCAGAATCAGCAGTGCATCGCCAAACTCCGCCTGCACATGCGCGGCCGTGGTGGGACTGACCCGCCCAAACAAATTTGCGCTCGGTGCCGCCAATCCCCAAAAATAATAGGGGTCAGAGTCACATTCTTTTTGTTCTACCTCTGATTTTTCAAAATTAATCTGACTCTGACCCCAATTAATTTTCAGCAGCGCCAGCGCGACGGGGTGGTCGGGGCAGCGCAGGCCGATAGTGGGGTTGCCGCCTGCGGCAACGTTCGCAACACCGGGGCGGCGCGGCAGGATCAAGGTCAGCGGGCCGGGCCAGAAGGCGGCCATCAGCGTGTGGGCAAAGTCGGGGATGTCCGCCGCAAAATGGTCCGCCATGCGCGCGTTGGCCACATGCACGATCAGCGGGTGGTCAGGTGGGCGGCCTTTGGCGGTAAAAATCTGGCGCACGGCCGCGTCATTGCAGGCATCAGCCGCCAGCCCGTACACCGTTTCGGTTGGCAAGCCTATTAAGCCTCCAGCCCTTATGCAATCTGCAGCAGCAGCTATAGAATTGAGATCATCACCAGGCAGGATCATGACACCACCGGGTTACCACTGCAATGCATCAAAAGGCTTCGATGCCGAGCAAGCGGGCGGCCTCTTGCGCCACCGCACGCGCCTGCTGCGCAGTGGCTGCCGTCACCGTCAAGTGCCCCATCTTGCGCCCCTTGCTGGCCTTGAGCTTGCCGTACAGGTGCAAATGCACCCCTGGCAACGCCAGCACCTGCGCCCACGGCGGCAAATAATTGGGGTCAGAGTCAGATTGTTTTTGGCTCGAATTATTTTCCGCTGAATTAATCTGACTCTGACCCCCATTATTTCTATCCCACAGATCGCCCAGCAGGTTGAGCATGACGGCAGCGCTGTGCTGGCGCGGTTGCACCAGTGGCAAGCCGGTGAGGGTGCGCACTTGCAGTTCGAATTGCGACACGTCACAGGCATCCAGGGTGTAGTGGCCGCTGTTGTGCGGGCGCGGGGCCATTTCGTTGACCACCAGGGCACCCAGTGCGGCGTGCTCGGGTGTGCCTTCGGCGAGCACGAAAAACTCGACACACAGCACACCCACGTAGTGCAGCTCTTCAGCTATCGCCTTTGTAGCTGTCACCGCTTGCTGAATAAGGGCTGGAGGCATATTTTCTTCATAAACCTGGGTGACGGCCAATATGCCTGCGCGGTGCAGGTTGAGTTGCACGGGGAAGTTGACGCAGTCGCCGTTGGCCGCGCGCGCCACGATCACTGAGCATTCAGCTGCCAGCGGCAGCAATTGCTCGAGCACGCAGGGGACGTGATGCAGTGATGCCCAGGCCGCTGCCAGTTCGGCGCGGCTGTTCACGCGCACCTGGCCCTTGCCGTCGTAGCCCAGGCGTGCGGTTTTCAGGATGCCGGGTAGCAGTGCGTCGGGCACATCCGCCAGTTGTTCGACTGTCTCGATCACCGCGTACGGCGCCACTGGCACGCCACTGAGTGCCAGGTGGGCTTTTTCCTTGATGCGGTCCTGTGCAATGGCCACCGCCACCGCACCGGGTGCGGTGATGCGTGCTGCACCTAGGGTGACGAGCGCCGGGGCCGGCACGTTCTCAAACTCGGTGGTGATCGCCGCGCAGCGCTGCATCAGTTGTGCCAGCCCTTGCTGGTCGAGGTAATCGGTCTGAATGTGGTAGTGGCTGACCAGGCCGGCCGGGCTGATCGGGTCAGGGTCGAGCACCGCCGTAAAGTAGCCCATTGCCTGCGCCGCCTGCACAAACATGCGCCCGAGCTGGCCGCCGCCCATCACGCCCAGCGTGGTTTGCTGGCCGCTGCCTTGCATGCCGGTGGCGCCCGGCAGTAACACCTGCGCATTCATAGCGCTGGCGGCAAGGTCATGTCGCGCGCGTTCTGCGTTTGCGCGGCGCGATAGTCTTCCAGCCGGGCACGCAGCACGATGTCGGAATTGGCCAGCATGGCCACCGCAAACAGCGCGGCGTTGGCGGCACCGGCCGGGCCAATGGCAAAGGTGGCCACCGGGATGCCCTTGGGCATCTGCACAATGCTGTGCAGCGAATCCACCCCGCTCAAATACTTGGAAGGCACCGGCACGCCCAGCACCGGCACGGTGGTCTTGGCGGCCAGCATGCCTGGCAGGTGCGCCGCGCCGCCGGCCCCGGCGATGATGGCCTTGAGACCACGGCCGGCTGCCGTTTCGGCATAGGCAAACATGTCGTCAGGCATTCTGTGGGCGGACATCACCCTTGCTTCGTGGTGAATGCCGAACTGTTGGAAAATGTGGACTGCGTGCTGCATGGTGTCCCAATCTGAGCTGGAACCCATGAGTACACCGATTTGGATAGTGTTCATGCTTGAATTTTACGTTTGACGCCGCAACTTCCTGGCAGCACCACCAAACCACGCCCTTGTTTATTTGAACTACCGAGACCACCATGATTGATGTCACCCTGCAGAATTTTGAGGCCGAGGTCATTGCCGCCTCTGCCACCCAGCCGATCCTGATTGACTTCTGGGCCCCTTGGTGCGGTCCGTGCAAGTCGCTCGGCCCGGTGCTCGAGCAGGTGGAAGAGGCTTACAACGGCCGCTTTACCCTGGTCAAGATCAATTCCGACGAAGAACAGCAACTTGCCGGAGCCTTTGGCATCCGCAGCATCCCCACCTGCATTCTGATGATGAACGGCAAGCCGGTGGATGGTTTCACCGGTGCGCAAAGCGCCGGGCAGATCAAGGCGTTTCTTGACAAGCACCTGCCCAGCCCGGGCGAGCTGATTGCCGAGTCGGAGTCTGACGCGGCGCAGGCGCTGCTGGAGTCTGGCGACCCGCAGGCCGCGCTGGAGAAAATGGCCGACGCACTGGCGCTGGACCCCGCCAATGACGACACCCGCTATGACTACATCCGTTTGCTGATTGAACTTGGCGGCCTTGAAGAAGCCGAAGCCGCGCTGGCTCCCAAGCGCACCGAGATTCCGCGCAAGCTGCGTTTTGAGGCGTTGGCGCAGTGGCTGGATGCCATTAAATTCATAGCTACCAGCACATACAAGAATTGGCCTGTAGAGCAATTTGATGCCATGATTGCCACCAATAAACGTGACTTTGACACGCGCTTTGCCAAAGCCCGCCTGTTGATGGCCTTGCGCGAGTGGACCGCCGCGCTCGACGAGTTGCTGGAAATCATCATGCGCGACAAGAAATGGTCAGACGAAGCACCGCGCAAGGCCTTTGTGGCCATCCTTGAGTTGCTCACGCCGCCCAAGCCCAAAGCCGCAGCCGCCACGCCGGGCAAAGCCGCCGGCGGCATCGAGGTGCTAGGCAAGGTCGCGGTGCAGGAAGACCCGCAAGCCGCGCTGGTGTCGAGCTACCGGCGCAAATTGAGCATGATGCTCAATTGATTGCGACCATCCTGCTACGATGCGACCTATCCCCTCCAACCCACAGGAACCTATGCTGTGAGCGCACCGATTTCAGATTTTGTGCCTCAGCTGGCCACGACCCCCGAAGAAGCCAGAGCCAACCTGCGCATGGCGCTCGATGAAATCACCGACAACGCCGCCGTGCTGGATGCCCAGGGTGTGATCGTCATGGTCAACCTGGCCTGGCGACGCTACGCGCTGGCCTACAGCCCGTTGCCCGGCCAGATGCCATCCAACACCGATGTCGGCAGCAATTACCTGGAAGTTTCCGCACGCGGCTGCGATGACACGCCTGAGAGCGCCAGCAAAGCCATCAACGGTATTCGGTCCGTGCTGTCGGGCAAAGCCGAAGCCTTCAGCCTGCGCTACCCGTGCCACACCCCACAGCAACAATTCTGGTTCACCATGAAGGTCACGCCACTGGATTGGGAAGGCCAGCGCGGCGTGCTGGTGACCCACGCGGACACCACGCCGCAGCACCGGCTGCAAGTCAAGTAAGCCCGCTTCAGGCGGCGCGCGCGTGCGGCGCTGCGAGCGCAACCGGCTGCGACCAGCGCTCGCTGGCCAGCACGCGCTGGGCATTCAGGCTGGCAATCGAAATGCTGCTGTCCTGCGGAATGCCGCCCGAGAGCTGTAGCGCCAGATAGCGCCCGCAACACACGCGCAGAAACGAGGCAAAGTTATCGACCGTGCCACGCGAGGCCACCAGCTCGTCGTAGAGCTTGGTGCAAAGCTGCGGCACGCTCATGCCGTCGCGCCGGGCAATGTCGGCCAGCACGCTCCAGAACAGGTTTTCCAGCCGGATGCTGGTGGCCTGCCCATGCAGGCGCACCGAGCGCGCACGGCGCTGGTAAAGATGGGGGTCAGCGTTGATAAACACCTGGCACATGGGACAAGCTCCGCAGATTGGCATGGATCTGCGAAGCTTGGCGTAAAGCCGGTGCTGCGTCAATGCGGACAAACCAGGGCTGCGCCCAGGCGCAGCGCTTGATTACAGCGTGATCTGGGTGCCCAACAGCTGCAGAAACTGCGCCATCCACGCCGGGTGCGCTGGCCAGGCCGGCGCGCTGACCAGGTTGCCTTCGGTGAACGCACCGTCAATGGCGATGTCGGCATACGTGCCACCAGCGCGTTCCACCTCATAGCGGCATGCCGGGTAGGCTGAGCACGAGCGCCCGCTCAGCACGCCGG
>JAIFMT010000167.1 GCA_020048295.1 Rhodoferax sp. | reverse complement strand
ATCGTCACCTGGATCGGCATTTGTGACGGCAACATGCAAGAAGGCAGCTTCCGGTGCGATGCCAACGTGTCGGTGCGCAAGCCCGGCGCGCCGCTGGGCACCCGCCGTGAAATCAAGAACCTCAACAGCTTCAAGTTCATGCAGCAGGCGATTGACTTTGAGATTCGCTGGCAGATTGAAGAGATAGAAGACGGCCGCGCCATCCAGCAGGCCACCGTGCTGTTCAACCCTGACACCGGTGAAACGCGTGCCATGCGCAGCAAGGAAGACGCGGCCGACTACCGCTATTTCCCCGACCCCGATTTGCCACCGCTGGTGATTGCGCCCGAGTGGGTGCAGCAGGTGCGCGAAGGCATGACCGAGCTGCCGCGCGTCATGGCAGCGCGCTTCTGCGCGGACTACGGTTTATCGGATTATGATGCCACAGCCCTTACCCAGAGCCGGCAGATAGCTAGCTATTTTGAAGCGACTAGCAAGGCCTGCGGACAGCCCAAGCTGGTCGGTAACTGGATCATGGGAGAGATTTCGCGCCGCTTGAACGCCACTGACGCCGACATCAGCGCCTGCCCGGTCACACCGGCGCAACTGGCGCAGCTGATCAGCCGCATCCAGGACGGCACCATTTCCAACAACGCGGCGCGCCAGGTGATGGATGCGCTGTGGTCAGACCCGGCGGCCCAGGTGGATAGCGTGATTGAAGTCAAAGGCCTCAAGCAGATGAACGACAGCGGCGCTTTGGAGAAAATCGTCGATAGCGTGCTGGCGGCGAATCCGAAAAACGTCGCCGAGTTCCGCGCCGGTAACGCCCGGGCACTCAACGCGCTGGTGGGCCAGATCATGAAAGGCAGCCAGGGCAAGGCCAACCCGCAGCAGGTCAATGATCTGCTAAAACAAAAACTGGCTTCCTGAGCACTGCGTGTGCCCGCCTGATGAGATTGCTCTGACAAGCCGCTCCCACCTGCTGGAAGCGCGCGCGTTCACGGGGGTTTGGCTGACAGCAAACGCCACATTGGCTCAAGACGCCTGAGTTCCTCGTCAAAGCGGTCATTGGTGCGGCGGATTTCACTGTCTTGTTCTGCCAGGAAACGGCCTTGCGCCGCCATCGCGTCGTTTAACTCTTCCAATTGCCGGCGCAGCTTGGCCGGTGCTTTGGTCGGGTCTTTTTCATAAAAGGCCATCTCGTCGCCGAGCCGGGTCTTGTCCAGCAGCAGTTGGGTGACGCGGGCAATCGCACTTTGCCTGACCCGTTCGATGTGTGCCAACGCTTCGCTGCGCTCTTTCTGATGCGCTTGTGGGTTAGGGTAACGCGCCAGCAACGCCCGGTCGCGGCGTTTTTCTTCGTCCAGGCGCGCGCGCTCGGCCAGCTCGGCTTTGGCGCGGGCTTCTTGTTCGCTGCGCTCCTGGGCGGTCAACACCGGGCCCAGCGTGCCTTTGACCGTGCCACTTGGGTTCAATATTTTCTGTTCGCGGTCCAGGCACGCCCGGATCGGGCGGTCCGAGGTCAGCTTGCGCCCCTGGGCATCGACACAGGTGTAAATTTGCGGTGTACCTGCCGCCGGCTGCGCACTGGCGGTCACAGCAGCCAGAAGGCTTGCCAGCAGCCCAAAGCAGGCGCACCAGCACCGCCCCCTGGACGGCAATAGCGACCGCAGCGCCGCAGGTCTCATGCCTCTTGCACCCCGTAGCGCGCGCGATAGGCCAGGATGCGCGCCTGGGCGTCGGCCAGTCCGGCAGCGCGGTGTTGCTCCAAGTAGTGCAGCAGGTCATCAAGCCTGGCAATCGCGCACACCTGCAAGCCCAACTGCGTCCGGACATATTGCACCGCGCTGTAGCTGACATCGTGGCCACCTTCGGTGGCCATTTCCTGCCGGTCCAGCGCAATCACCACAGCGTGGGCAGTGGCTCCGGCGCTTTTGATCAGCGCAATGGACTCGCGCACCGCCGTGCCGGCCGACATCACGTCATCGACAATCAGCACGCGTCCGGCCAGCGGCGCGCCCACCAGCGTGCCGCCCTCACCGTGGTCTTTGGCCTCTTTGCGGTTGTAGGCAAACGGCCGGTTGTAGCCCAGGCGCGCCAGCTCCACCGCCAGCGCGGCACCCAGGGGAATGCCCTTGTAGGCGGGGCCAAAAATCATGTCGAATTGGATGCCGCTGCCAAGCAGGCGCTGCGCATAAAATTGCGCCAGTCGGCCCAGTTTGGCACCGTCGTCAAACAGGCCGGCGTTGAAAAAATAGGGGCTCAGGCGAGCGGCTTTGGTTTTGAATTCGCCAAACCGCAGCACCCCGCAATCCACCGCAAACTGCACAAAATCCTGCGCCAACGGGTCTGGCACTGCTGCTGAACCGGTCTGCGCGATGGCCTGCTCTGACATGGGAAATTCCTTGTTTAAACTCACCAGCTTGAATCTCAATGGTATCCGCTCAGCCAGCAGCAAAGGGCTGGAACCCTGGATTGCAGAAATTGCACCGGATTGTATTTGTGTGCAGGAAATCAAGGCCCAGGCGGCCGACCTGGCGGGCAAGTTCGACACCCTCGCTGGCCTGCCAGGCTACTTTCATTGTGCCGAAAAAAAGGGCTACGCCGGTGTGGGCATCTACAGCCGTCACACGCCCAGCGAGGTTGTCATAGGCTTTGACGGCCTGGAGTTTGACGCCGAGGGGCGCTATGTGGAGTTGCGCTTTGACACGCCAGCGGCCAGGCGCTCGATCATCAGCTGCTATTTCCCCAGCGGCTCATCGGGCGAGGAGCGCCAGCAGGCCAAGTACCGTTTTCTGGATGCCATCTACCCGCACCTGCAAGCCCTGCGGGCGCAGCGCGACTTTGTGCTGTGTGGCGACATCAACATTGCGCATCAACAAATCGACCTGAAGAACTGGAAGAGTAACCAGAAAAACTCGGGCTTTCTGCCCGAAGAGCGCGCCTGGATGACACGCCTGCTGGGCGACGGCGGTCTGGTCGATGTGTACCGCCAATTGCAGCCCAGCGCCACCGACGCGGCCTATACCTGGTGGAGCAACCGGGGCCAGGCTTACGCCAAGAACGTCGGCTGGCGGCTGGATTACCACCTGGCAACGCCGTCCCTGGCGCAGGGTGCGCGGTCTGTTGACATCTTCAAGGGCATCAAGTTCTCGGATCACGCGCCAGTGACGATTGACTACGACTGGTAACTTCCCAAGGCCGCGCGGACCAGGCGTTCGTCAAACAAACAGGCGACGGGTCGATTGCGCAGGCAACCTGGTTTTATATGAAAAATCGGGCTATAGCCCTTTAATGATATGCGCTGACAGCTACATTATAAGTAGCATAAAACGCTTGCTCAGACGATGCGGAAATACCGCCTCAGGCGCTATAAACCGTGGATGTGGTTTCGCCACCGCGGCCGGTCCAGTTGGTATGGAAGAACGTCCCGCGCGGCTGATCGACGCGTTCGTACTGATGCGCACCAAAATAATCCCGCTGCGCCTGCAACAGATTGACTGGCAGGTTCTCACAACGATAGCCGTCGTAATACGCCAGCGCCGACGACAAGGCTGGCGTGGGGATGCCGTTAAGAACGGCCTGCGCCAGCACGTTGCGCAAGGACTGCTGCGAACGGGTCATGACCTGGCTAAAGAACGGATCGAGCAAGAGGTTGCTCAAATTGCCATCCGTATCAAAAGCTTCCTTGATTTTCCCCAGGAACCTGGAGCGAATGATGCAGCCCCCGCGCCAGATCGACGCGATGCCGCCGTAGTTGAGTTGCCAGCCGTAGGCGCTGGCGGCAGAGCGCATCAGCTGGTAGCCTTGCGCATACGAAATGACCTTGGACGCATACAAGGCGCGGCCCAGGTCCTGCAGAAATGCTGCCCTGTCCCCCACAAACGCCACCGCCGGCCCGCTCAGCACGCGCGCTGCCAGCACCCGTTCGTCCTTTAGCGACGACAGCACGCGGGCAAACACCGACTCGGTGATGAGGGTGAGTGGCACACCCAGGTCCAGCGCCGTGATGACCGTCCACTTGCCCGTGCCTTTTTGGCCAGCCTTGTCGAGAATCTTGTCCACCAGGGGCAGGCCATCGACATCCTGAGTGGCGAGGATGTCGCGGGTAATCTCAACCAGGTAGCTGCTCAGGTCAGCGTCGCTCCAGGTCTTGAACACCTCGTGCATCTGCGGCGCACCCATGCCCAGCAGCGTGCGCATGAGGTCATAGACTTCACAAATCAGCTGCATGTCGCCATATTCAATGCCGTTGTGCACCATCTTGACGAAGTGCCCGGCACCTTCGTCGCCGATCCAGTCGCAGCAAGGCACGCCTCCATCCACCTTGGCCGCAATCGCCTGAAAGATGGGTTTGACGCTGGCCCAGGCCGCCACAGAGCCGCCCGGCATGATGGCCGGGCCCAGCAGCGCGCCTTCTTCACCGCCGGAAACGCCGGCACCCACAAACAGAAAACCTCTGCTCTCGAGCAGCTTGACGCGCCGCGAGGTGTCGTAGAAATTGGAATTGCCGCCGTCAATGACGATGTCGCCCGGCGCCAGCAAGCCCAGCAGGGCGGCAATGATCTGATCCACAGCCGCACCCGCCGGCACCATCAGCATGACCCGGCGCGGCAACACCAGCGAGTCCAGCAGCGCTTTGAGCGAATCGCTGCCCTGTATCCGCTTGCCGGCAGCCCGGCCGGCGGTGAATTTCTTGACCTTTGCGCTGTCGCTGTCAAAGACCGAAACCGCAAACCCCTTGCTCTCCATATTGAGAACAAGGTTCTCCCCCATGACACCCACGCCAATCAACCCGATGTCCGATTTCATATTTTTTGTGTCCTCAATGGGGCATTGATGCATCTGGCAGCAGGCAGCGTGGGCGACCCAGGGGCAATCACCCAGGTTGCACCCGCTGCCGCTGCCACCGGCGGATTACTTCTTGGCGCGGATCTTGGCCAATTCGGCCTGCGCCTCGTTCCACAAGTCCATGCCCACGTCGGCAGCCACGCTGGCATAGACCTTGGTCAGCTTGTCGCGCATGCGGGCCGATTCAGCGGGCGACAACTCGTTGACCTGCATGCCTTTGGCCTTGAGGTC
>JAIFMT010000053.1 GCA_020048295.1 Rhodoferax sp. | reverse complement strand
ATCATCACGTCAAAGTTGCGTGTCATGCGGCCGGTGGGGTCGCCAATCAGCGGGTACTGCACCTTCTTGATCGCCGGCGATGTGTCAGCCCAGGCCTTGTGCGAGAAATGGGTGTCGGTCGATACGCCGTAGATTTCAACGCCGAGTTTGGAGAATTCGGGGTACAGGTCGGCCAGGTCTTCAAGTTCGGTCGGGCAGACAAAGGTGAAGTCAGCCGGGTAGAACACCACCACCGACCATTTGCCCATCAGGGACTGTTCGGTCACATCAAAAAACTTGCCAGCCTGGTAGGCGGTGGCTTTGAAAGGCAAAACTTGTGTATTGATCAATAACATGGAAAAACTCCTGGGGTTGCGGGTTGAGGAAAAGGTCGGTTACGTTGTGAACTTCACCGATGGGCTGAATCATAGCCCGGTACTATCGCTTTCATGATGCATTGTTGTTAAGCTATTGATAGCCATTCTTTATGGCCGCTGTCACGATAATGTGACATCTCCCGTGCCATTGATCACCATCCCTTACGGAATTTGCCATGTTGTTCTTGCTGTCCCCCGCCAAGTCACTGGACTACGACACCCCGGCTGGCGACGTGCCACACACCCAGCCGCAGTTTGTGCCGCAAGCGGCCGCGCTGATCGACATCCTGAAGCAAAAATCTCCTCAAGAAGTCGCTGCGCTGATGAGCCTGAGCGACACCTTGAGCGGTCTTAACGTGGCGCGCTATCAGTCATGGCGACCTAGATTCACTGCCAAAAATGCCAAGCAGGCGGTGCTTGCTTTCAATGGTGATGTCTATGGCGGATTGGATGCGAAAACCCTGGATGCCGCCGCGTTGGGTTGGCTTCAGCAGCACGCATGCATTTTGAGTGGCCTCTATGGCGTGCTGCGCCCACTCGACTACATGCAGCCGTATCGGCTGGAAATGGGTACCCCACTGGCTGGCCCGCATGGCAAGAATCTATATGAGTTCTGGGGCAGTCAAATCGCTGAGCACCTCAACGATCGGCTTAGAAGCGAAGTTGCACCGGTCATCATCAATTTGGCTTCGCAAGAATATTTCAAGGCTGTTGATCGCCAGGCCCTGAAGGCCAGCGTGATTGACTGCGTGTTTGAAGAGGACAGGGGTGGCAAGTTCAAGATCATCAGCTTTCACGCCAAACGCGCCCGAGGCCTGATGGCGCGCTTTGCCGCCACACACCAGGTGGTGTTGCCCGAGCAACTCAAGGCCTTTGCTGCCGAAGGTTATGCCTTTGATGCCACCGCCTCCGAGCCACTGCGGCTGGTGTTCCGGCGCCGCCTGGCTGCCTGAGTTTCATATAACAAATCATGCTATAGCCCATATTCTGATTAGATATACAGCTATAAAATAAGTAGTATCAATGAATTTAACCATGCCTTCCTCTCTGGCGCAAGCGAGCCCGTTTGTCTGTCAGTACGATGCCAACCTGCTGTTCCCGATCGCCCGCGCCGCGCAGCGCGAGAAGCTGGGGCTGGGCACGACGCTGCCTTTTTTGGGCGCTGACCTGTGGACGGCTTTTGAGCTGAGCTGGCTCAATGCACGGGGTAAGCCCCAGGTGGCATTGGCATACATCACCGTGCCGTGCGAGTCGACCAACCTGATCGAGAGCAAGTCGCTCAAACTGTATTTGGGCAGTTTCAGCAATACCCGGTTTACCGATGCCGCCGAGGTGCAGCAACGCCTGCGCACGGACCTGACCGAAGCTGCCTGGCGTGGTGCTGCAGTGCAGTCGGCCGTCGGTGTCAAGCTGATCAGTTCTGACCTGTTTGACCGCGAGCCGCTGTATGAGCTTGATGGCCTGAGTATGGACCGGCTGGACCTCGATTGCGACCACTACACCCCGGCACCCGAGCTGCTGACTTCCGCCACCGACGAGGCCCCGGTGTCCGAGGTGCTGACCAGCAATTTGCTCAAGAGCAACTGTCCGCTGACCGGTCAGCCCGACTGGGGCAGCGTGCAGATCAGCTACTTTGGCCCACAAATTGACCAAGCCGGGCTGTTGCGCTACATCGTCAGTTTTCGCAACCACAGTGGTTTTCATGAGGACTGCGTGGAGCGCATGTTCATGGACATTACCCGACGCTGCCAGCCGCACAAGCTGGCCGTGTATGCGCGCTACACGCGCCGCGGTGGGCTTGACATCAACCCGTTTCGCACCAGCTACCCGCAGGCGCTGCCTGCCAGTGTGCGCACGGCACGCCAGTGAAATAGGGGTGTTTTAGGCCTCCAGCGCTTACCAGCTGTGCGCTAGCAGCTATCAAATAAGTTAGCAATCGCAAACTTGCAGCGCTTGCTGGAATGTCGCAGTGCCAGTTTTTCAGGTGCTAACTTGGCTTGTGGGTCAACTGCATGGCAGCGCTGCGCTGCCCCAGTGCTGTCGGTGGCTTGCCTGCCGGGACCGGGCGAGGCTGAGTTACCCATGCCCCTGTTTGCGCACTGGCGTTGCCGGCGAGCTTGAATACACTGACCATCTCCACCAGATGCGATGCCTGCAAATTCAGGCTATCGGCGGCGGCGGCAGCTTGTTCGACCAGTGCAGCGTTTTGTTGCGTCACGTTGTCAAGTTGGGCTACTGACTGGTTGATTTGGGCAATGTCGCTGGTTTGTTGTTGTGCCGAGCCGCTGATGTTGGCAATCAGGTCTGCCACCTGTTTGACCTGGATCACAATGTCTTTCATGGAGTCGCCGGCCTGATCGACCAGCAGCGTACCGGCTTCGACCTTGCTGACGCTGACGCTGATGAGGCTTTTGATTTCCTTGGCCGCCTCCGCCGAGCGTCCCGCCAGACTGCGCACTTCAGAGGCCACCACCGCAAATCCGCGCCCCTGATCCCCAGCGCGCGCTGCCTCTACCGCCGCGTTGAGCGCCAAAATATTGGTCTGAAACGCAATACCGTCAATCACCTGAATGATGTCGGCAATCTTGCGCGAGGCTGCCGTGATGTCGTGCATGGTGTCCACCACCTGCGCCACCACTGCGCCACCGCCCTCCGCCGCGGAACTGGCATGGCTGGCCATCTGGCTGGCCTGGCTGGCGGTTGCGGCATTTTGTTTGACCGCAACGCTGAGCTCTTCAATGGATGCGGTGGTTTGCTCCAGGCTGCTGGCTTGGGCCTCGGTGCGTTGCGACAAGTCGGCGTTGCCGGCGGCAATCTGGTTGGCACCGGTGGAAATGTTCTCGGCGCTGACACGCACCTCGCCCACAATTTGCGACAAGCTGTCACGCATCGAGCGCAGTCCGTTGAGCAACTGGGCGGTTTCCTCTTGGCTGTCGGATTGGTCACCGTGGATGTTGCTGGCCAAATCACCCTGTGCCACCCGTGTGGCGGTGTCAAGCGCGTTTTGCATCGGACGCGTGATGCTCAGCGTGAGCCGCCACGACATGACAGCGGCAAACACCAGCACCAAGATGCCGATCACGCTGATGATGCCCACCGTGGTTTTGTTGTTGCTGTCCATCTGCGAGGCAGCCAGGCTGGCGGCACTGGCCTGTTGTTGCTGCAGTGCAATAAAGCTGTCCAGTTCGGACATGGCCTGAATCAGCAGGGGGTCAATTTTTCCGGTGATGACCGCGGCAGCCTGTTCGGCGTTGAATTGCGATGCAAGGTCAACCGCTTCTTTGAAATGGGTGTCCATTTGCTGGTCGATGTCGCCCAAGCGCTTGAATATCACCTTTTCGTTGTCTGCCAGCCCTAATGCTTCCAGCTTGCTTTTTGCCGCCAGGTAGTCGGTGCGCTGCTTCTTGGCCTCGGCCTCGTCTTTTTGAACGGCAGCGACACTGCTTTGCAAGCCCATGTTGCGCACCGCGACCGCGCTTTTGAGCAAGGCCGTGTTCATGTTGTTGGCCAGCGCTTGTTGTACCGATGCGCTGTTCAGCGCATCCAACAGCGCCGCACGACTGGCGCTGCCGCTGAACAGTGCGCCAGCTATCAGCGCTGCCGCCGCCATCAAGATAACGGCAAACCCAATGCCCAGACGCAGGCCGATTTTCATGACACTCAATCTCCCAAACCGTTGTGTATAACTGGCTTGATATGGCGCGATATCAGGCAGTCAGGGGTCGTCCGCCGTGGCAGGCAGCGCAGGCGCGGCTATTTTTTGTAGATGCCAACACCAATCCAGTTGTCATCGACACGCTCGACGTACATCACCTTGTCTTCGATTTTTTTCGACACCGGGTTCAGGAACTTGTAGCTGTCTGACCAGCCCTTGCCTTTGGTTTTGGCCAGGTCCACCAGCATCTGGAAAAACAGTTTGCCATCGGGATCTTTCAGGCCGGTGAGGTTTTTGCCAACCAGCTTGGGGTTGCCACCATGTCCAAGTACGGTGCCGCTCAGGTCGGTGTAGGCAATGTAGAGGTCACGGTCTTTGAAGGCACTGCCATTGGTGAACTCTTGTGCGGCCTTTTCTGCGCCATTGGCTTTGATGAATGCCACCGCTTTTTTCGCCATGGCCTCGGCTTCGGCCGCGCTGCCTTGTTCTGCCGCCATGGCACTCACCGGGGCGAGCACGCTCAAGGCGGCAATGCTAAAAAATGATTTGAGAAAGTCAAGGCGCTTCATTTGGAGGTCTCTTAGTTGGTAGTGAACAACTGTTGTAGTCAGCAGCGCAACTAATTAGTTCATTGATGACTTATATAGCGATGGTAGAAATTCGGGCAAACAAGCGTCAATCAGGGTTTTCCCGGTCTTGGGTCGGAAAAGTGCTAATTTGGTGCGAACAATCACTGGGGTGGTGCGGCGGTTGGCTGCCTTGGGTAGCTTCAGCAACACCCGCTTTGCCGGTGTCGCCGAAGTGCTGGCGCGTCTGCGCGCTACACGCGCAGTTGCGGGCTTGACATCAACCCGTTTCGCACCAGCTACCCGCAGGCACTGCCTGCCAATGTGCGCACTTCGCGCCAATAACAAACACGGGTGTTATTGGCGCCGTGTGCTGGGCGGGTGTGTCAGAAGTTGTAGTTGTAATTGATGCGAAGGGTGGACTGTTGGTGGGTCACACTGCCAGCCATGCCCGGGCCAAACATGGTCGGGTTGGTGCGCGCCACTTCCGGCGAAATCGCAATGGAGC
>JAIFMT010000122.1 GCA_020048295.1 Rhodoferax sp. | reverse complement strand
GCGGCTGGACAACGCGGCGCAGTGTTTGTTGGGCAACCACGACCTGCATTTGCTGGCCACCGCGTTGGGTGCGCGCCGCCCCAGCCGCAAGGACACGCTGGCCTGCGTGCTTGATGCGCCCGACCGGCAAGTCTTGCTGGGCTGGTTGCGCCAGCAGCACATGGCGCTGCATTTGACGCATGGCGGTATTGAGTATTTACTGGTTCACGCCGGTGTCCTGCCTGCCTGGACAGCTACAAAGACAGTAGCATTGGCGGGCGAGGTTGAAGCCGTGTTGCGCAGCGCCGCGCTGCCGCATTTTTTGCAACAGATGTACAGCAATACGCCGTGTCGCTGGCGCGACGATTTGCAAGGCAGCGCCCGGCTGCGGGTGATTGTCAATGCGCTGACGCGCTTGCGCTTTTGCACCGTGGCAGGCGACATGGAGTTTGATTCCAAAGACGGTATGGACACGGCACCCGCTGGTTATCTGCCCTGGTTTGATGTGCCAGGCCGGCTAAGTGCCAATGTGGTGGTGGCGTTTGGCCACTGGTCCACCCTGGGCTGGCTGGATCGCCCTGACGTGCTGGCACTGGATTCGGGTTGTGTCTGGGGCGGGCACCTGAGCGCCTTGCAACTTAACGCCGGCAGTGCACAAGACCCGCATACGCTGATTCAGGTGGCCTGCGGGCAAGCTCAGAAGCCGGGCAAGTGAGGGCGGCTGAGCCCATCAGCTCAGACCAAAAATTGGCTCACGCAGCACAAAACAGCGCAGCCACCTTGCGTTTGGATTTGATATTGCTGGAGATGCTGCGCACTCCGGGGCGCGCTGCAGCAGCCTCCCAGGAGGGGGCGGCATCCGCAGGCAGGGCCGGCTCGTAGGGTTTGTCGAAAAACGGGTCCGACGGTGCGCTACGGCGAAAATCGCTGCGCGGTGGGCGTGCGCTACGCGGCGCAAATTCGTCGCGGCGTGCGCTGCTGTCTTCCTGCTGGTACATGCGCCGGCCATCGTTGATGTGGCCTTGTTTGCGGATGTCGGGCAGGTCTTCTTCAAACTCGATGGGCTCGAGTTCAATTTTGGTTTTGATGAGCTTTTCAATGTCGGCCACCAGACGCGCATCGCTCTTGCTGACAAAGTTGACCGCCAGGCCCGACTGACCCGCCCGACCCGTGCGGCCAATGCGGTGGACGTAATCTTCGGCGTTGAACGGGATGTCGAAGTTGAACACTGCAGGCACGTCCTTGATGTCGAGTCCGCGAGCGGCCACATCGGTACACACCAACAAATCGACTTCGCCTTTTTTGAACGACTCCAGCGCCTTGAGCCGTTCGTCCTGGCTCTTGTCGCCGTGCAACGCGGTGGTTTTCAGGCCCTCGCGCTCCAGCGAACGCGCCAGGCGGGCGCAACCGAGCTTGCTGTTGACAAACACAAACGCCTGCTTGAGTTCGCGCTGGCGCAGAATTTGGTGCAGGGCGTGGCGCTTGTCGTCGTCGCCCACGCTGTAAAAATGCTGTTCCACCGTGGAAGCCGTTGCATTGGAGCGCGCCACCTCGATGGTGATCGGGCTTTGCAGGTAGCTGTTGGCCAGGCGCTTGATTTCGGGCGAAAAAGTGGCTGAGAACAGCAAGGTGGTGCGCTGTTTGGGCAAGAAGCTCAGGATGCGCTGCAGGTCTGGCAGAAAGCCGATGTCGAGCATGCGATCAGCCTCATCAAGCACCACGTATTCAACCTGGTTGAGCACACAGTTTTTGGCCTCAATGTGATCGAGCAGCCGCCCCGGCGTGGCCACCAGCACTTCCACGCCTTGCTTGAGTTCCAGCGTTTGCGGCTTCATGTCCATGCCGCCAAACACCACAGCGCTGCGCAGGTTGGTGTATTTGCCATACAGCTTGACCTGCTCAGCCACCTGATCGGCGAGTTCACGTGTGGGTAGCAACACCAACGCACGCACCGGGTGGCGCGCCGGCGAAGTGGATGAATTCTCATGCTTGAGCATGCGCTGCAGCAAGGGCAGGGCGAAGGCTGCTGTTTTACCGGTGCCGGTTTGCGCGGCACCCATCACGTCGCGGCCTTGCAGCACGACGGGAATCGCCTGTGCCTGGATCGGGGTCATGGTTTCGTAGCCCATTTCGGCCACCGCGCGGGCCAAAGGGGCGGACAACTGCAGTTGGGCAAACGCCATCGGGGGCGTGTCTGCGGTCAATTCAGGGGGAAGATCAGAAGTCAGGTCGGTCATTCATAGACAGGATCAGTTGCTATCCATCCGATAGCTGGTGTGGTTTCAAGGGCTGAAACCAACGTGAGATTATCCATGCAAGCCCCGCGTGGCTCTCGAAAATGCCTTCTAACAGCCTTGGTCGAGGCTGAAAATGTGGTTTTTCAGGCTTTGGGCAGAGTCACGCCACGCTGACCCTGGTATTTTCCACCCCGGTCCTTGTAGCTGGTTTCGCATACGTCGTCGGCATCGCTCTCAAAAAACAACACTTGCGCACAACCTTCGCCGGCGTAAATTTTGGCTGGCAGCGGCGTGGTGTTGCTGAACTCCAGCGTGACATAACCTTCCCATTCGGGCTCGAACGGGGTCACGTTGACGATGATGCCGCAGCGCGCGTAAGTGCTTTTGCCCAGGCAGATGGTCAGCACGTTGCGCGGAATGCGAAAGTACTCCAGGGTGCGCGCCAGTGCAAAGCTGTTGGGCGGGATGATGCAGACATCGTCGTTGAAATCGACAAAGCTTTTTTCGTCAAAGTTTTTCGGGTCCACCACGGTGCTGTGGATATTGGTGAACACCTTGAACTCAGGGGCACAGCGGATGTCGTAGCCGTAGCTGCTGGTGCCGTAGCTGACGATCTTCTCGCCACTGGCGTTATGGCGGATCTGGCCGGGCTCAAACGGCTCGATCATGCCGTGCTCTTGTGCCATGCGGCGAATCCATTTATCGCTTTTGATGCTCATGGGGACAGGTCTCCTGGGGTAGCGCCGGATTGTAAGCAGCGATCAACATCACGCCAAAAACGAAAATTATTACTTTTTATATAGCTACAAGCGCTTATTGAATAAGGGCTATAGGCCAATTTGATGCATAAACATGCGGGCCTCAAGCCCAAGCCCCTTGCAATGCCTGTGCCGGCTCGGCAATCGACTGCCAGCGCAGCAGCCGTGCCGCATTGCGCTGGCGCAAGCTCAGCACCGCCATCGGGCCGTGTTTGAGGATGGCTTCGCCCGCCGACTCGCTGCAATGGACTTCAGCACAGGCCTGCTGGCGTGCCTCGCCGTCGTCGTGGTAAATATGACTGGGCAGGTCGTCGATGTCGAGTCCAGCCGCCAGTTCCATAGCCCAACCCTCGTCCATGAAGGCCTGCCCGGCCAGCAGTGCCAGCGAAAACGCCGGGCTGGCCCACAGGTAGTGCGCGTGCTCGCGTGGCAGCAGCTCGTCAAACGCAAAGGCGCTGATCGGGTCGGCTTGCGGGCCGTAGGGCAGACGCGTCAGGATGCGGGGCAGCGCCAGGCCAATCCAGCGGGCGATCGGGCTGTGGCGCAAAGTTTGCCAAAACGCGGCGACATCCGCGGGCAGCGGCTGCCAGGTCTTGGGCTCGGTCAGTGCGTGGACTGCTTGACAGCCGATGAGCGCTGGCTGCGCTGCTGCAAGCAGCGGCGCACCGGCGCGGGCCGCCATGGCCCCCAATGCTGCTAATTGTTGCAGGTCGCCAAGACTGGCACCACATTGCAGGTCACTGACCAGCAACGACCAGCGCTGGCCGGCGGGCGGTTGGGTCTGCGGCCCGCACAGCTGCTGGTGCAGCGCAGACTGCGTCAGGTCAGCGCCATGCGCCTGCAGGTCTTGCGCGAGTTCGTCCCGGCTGACGTCGAGCAACAACAGCTGAATGCTCTGGCCTGGGTCGAGTTCGCGCACCAGGCGCTCGATGCTGCGCCAATTGGCTTCCAGCGCCTGAAACGCCGGGTGATGCAGCAGGCTGCGCATGGTGACGGCAATAGCGGCATCCACTGCCGCCGTCAACTGAGCCTGCTCGGCGCTGATGTCTTGCACCACATGCGGCGCAACGACACGGCGCAACCAGCCGGTAAGGTCTGGCGCACCAGTGTTGCCAGAGTCACTGGGGGCCTGAATGGTTGTGGAGGCTTTGCGTCCAAGAAGACGTTCCATGTCAATCGTCTCGCCTGGCGTGGCAGCGGGTGATGCCGTGTCGGGCACAGCCGGCAAGCCCAACGATGCCGCAGCGCGGTGAAAGCGCGCCGGATCAGCCAGGTCGGCGCGCAACTGGCGCAACGCGGCAAAGGGCACCAACCGGGCAAACAATGCGTCCGGATGAAAATCATCCAGACTCTGGAAATCCAGACTCAGTGGTGCACCGTCCAGGGTCAGCTGCAATTGCATCGCCATGCGTGCCATCACCTTGTCAAAGTTGTCGATATCAATCGCCAACGGCTTGCGCTGCGCCAGGGCCTGCCCACTGCGTGCGGCCGCGCTGCCACCCAGATCGGCGATCACCAGAACACGAAACGGATCGTCTTCATCCACCTGACGCGCACGCTGCGCGGTGTGGGTGGTGAAACTGAACTGCATGGGGATCGTTGCCATTGCTGTCTCCTGTGAGGGGTAGGAATAGTTGCCACGCCAAGACCTGTATCCTACTGCGCACTCACCACAGCGCAAGCAACAAAGTTACCTGACGACCGTGGCCCGGGTTCCCAGGTTGCCGCAACTGAATTCGATTTCCTTGGACAGCATCTTGCTGATGACCCCTGAGGCACCGCTGATTTTCCTGACAAACACCGACAACCGGTTGCCGCTGTACGAGTACGTGCCAATCAAAATGTCCTGCCCGACAAATTCATCTTTGACCACTTCAGCGGGGTCGCGGGTGAGTGCTACCAGACCTTCGCCGCTGAGCTTGAGGTCGCGGCCAAATTCGGCCTGGTAAATTTTGCTGCTGCAGCGCTGGCTCAGTGCAGCGCGCATTTGTTCCCCCATATACAAGCCGGTGCTTCCGGGCGAGTACGTGGTGAGATTGACAAAGTCCGGCACCAGCACCAGTCTGGAAAGCCCTTGCTCATCGCATGCACCTGTGCCCGATGCCGCAGCAGCACCAGAACAGCTGGCGGGGCAAAAACCGTTGGCCAGTGCATCAAACACCTGGCCCACTTCATTGAGAACAATCAGGCGCGGCAGCCCCAGCTTGGCGCACTGTGCGTGATCATTAGACGCGCAGCCAGCCAACCCCAGCAGGCAAAAGCCAACGGCAGCCAGTCCGGACCGCACCGAACTCATTGCGGTGAACCGATGATTTTCATGGGCCGGATATTTGAGGTGGTCATCAGCGAATCGGCAAACCAGTTGGACGGAATCTGAATCTGGCCACTGGAGATGACCATGCCGTTGTCCACATTGATGACCCTGGCGTTGACCACGGTGTAGTCACCCGATACCACGTAGGTACCCGCCACCACGCCGCTGACACCGAATTTGGATTTGAGTTGCTTCACATCGCGACTCAGCACAAACTCCCCGCCTTCGTTGATCATGAAGTTTTGCATCAGCCGGGGCTCAAAAATCTTCCACGAGCGCACCTGCAGTTCGTGCATCAGGTTTTCGGCAATCAGCCGGCCCATGGGCGATGACTTGCCCATGTCGTTGAGATCGACAAAGCTGCCGATCAGGTACGACGCATTGACAATTTTGTGGTCAATGTTGCGTTCCAGCTGGTCGGCCAGAAAGATCATCCGGGAGGCAAACTTGCCGGGTGCCGAATTGGCCTGCACGATGGGAAGTTCATTGGCGCGCAAGCAGTCTGCGCTGCTCGACTGCCTGCCCACGCAGCTGATGTTTTGCGCCTGTGCGCTCATTGAGGCAGCGGTTAGCGCCAGTGCCAGCGCACCCAGTGCGCCTGAATATTGCTTTTTCATGGTGTGCCTTGCGTTTATGGGTTGACGCAGTGGGCGGGCCGCTGCATCCCGTTTAACTCGACGCGCTGGCTTTCCGGCCGGGTGTCGCGCATTTTGTGTGAGACGGGATAGCTGTCGCAGCCGTTGCCGCACCAGGAATCCACGGTGACTTCGTAAGCCTCACTGCCGCAAGTCTGGGTATCGGGTGCACCCAGAACCACATGCGTGGTGCAACCCGTTGCCAGGCCAAGCAGAACGATGATGCCAAGTAGTTTTTTCATGACAGACCCCGGGTTCACGGATAAAGATAGACCATATCGGCGTTCGCATCGGTAGCCCGACTGAGCCCCGGTTGGATGTAGCAGCCGCCCTGGGTGCACGGGTTGATCACCCTGACACCGTCACGCCGATAACCGCCGCCCTGATGGTCATAAATATTCACCGTGGAACACCCCGACACCGCGATGAACAGCAACAGGGCAAGCACTTTTTTCATGGATAACTTTCAATTCTTGATATGAAGCTTATATCGGACATGCGGCGACAAAATTGAGCAGACCGGCCCGATTGTCAAGGTCGGTGGCGCTCGTTAAGCCTGAAATTGGCGGGTCATCGTTTCAAACGGCACTGCCGTCAGGACTGCCCACAGCCTGACGCCGTGCGATGAGTGCAAAAGTCCGCGTGGGTCCTTTGCCTTTCAGGTCAACATGCCCCCTGTCCTCCAGCAGGAACAAGTTGCGCAGCCTGAAATAGACCGGCTCGCTCACACTGATGGCGTTGGGCTCACCTTGCGATTCGAGCCGCTGTGCTGTATTGACAGAATCTCCCCACAAGTCATAGCACAGACGAGAGCTGCCAATCACCCCGGCAATCACCGGCCCGGTGTGGATGCCCACGCGCACCGCCAGGTCAAAACCGCTGCATTCGGAAAACACCTTGCAGGCCTGCACGATGTCGAGCGCGAAATTTGCCATGCGCTCAACTTGATGGTCAATGATGGTCGGGGCACCCGCAATGGCCATGTAGGCATCACCAATCGTCTTGATCTTTTCAACCCCATGCTGCAGCGCAAGCTGGTCAAATTTGCCGAATATTTCTTCCAGCACATCCAGCAGCTGGGAGGGTAGCAGTCGGCTCGACAACTCGGTAAAACCCACCACATCGGCAAACAAAATGGTCACCTCGCCATGCAGGGCCACCGAGCGCTGGCCTTCTTTCAAGGAGGCGGCCACCGACTCGGGAAACACGTTGTAGAGCAGTTCATCGGAGCGTTCACGCTGGCGCTCAATGCCCTTGCGGTGTGAAAACTCACGCAGCGCGGCGTCAAAAGTAAATTTCTCGATGACGATGCCTATCACGCAGGTGGCCACGATATTGCTTGGCCAAAACAGTTCTGCATTGGGAAAGTGGTAAAACAACCAACCAATCAAGGCGCTGCCCGACACGATAAACAAGGTCGCATTGAAGCGTCCTGGCATCGGACAGGCGGCCGCCACCCCCAGCGCGCCAATGGTAAAAATGGATATATCGCCTACCATGCCCGCGAGCACGGCGCTGGCCCAACCACTCAGCGCCATTCCGAGAACCAGAAAATAGCGCAGGCGAATCCATTCCGGTAAGGCCCGCTCCAGGATCAGGCGATAGGTCAGCAAAAAAACCAGCGCGGCAATGCGCCAGACAAATATCGCATCCAGCCCGTCGCGCACCCAATGGGTGCGGACAAAATCCGAGACCAGCAAAACACCTTCAATGAACAGCAAGGTGGTGGTGACAATGCGCACCCGTCGCAACGCCGACTTGACCAGCTCCTGCCTGAATTCCTCGATCCAGGGCAATGGAAAATCTGCACTGGGTGCCGGTAAATGATTGGAAAGACGAACCATCAGGCAAACCGTTGAGTGAAGTCCAAAACAGTATAGCCGTGTGGGTTGGCCAGCGGTGTTTGGCCCGGTAGCGCGGATCAACAAGGGATGCCGCGGTGACTGGTGCAATGGCTTTATGATGCCGAACACCAAGAATACCCATTCGGCCCGATGTATCTCCCACCCCAATTTGCCCAAGACGACCGCGCCAGCGCCGCTGAATTGATGCGTGCCTACCCGTTTGCCAGCCTGATTTCGGTCGATGATGACGGCGCACCATTTGTCACGCCGCTGCCCTTGCACTTGCAGGAGCAGGGCGAACAGCTGCTGCTGCTGGGCCACTGCGCCAAAGCCAACCCGCATTGGCGCTACTTGCAGGCACGCCCGATGGCGGTGGTCACCTTCATGGGGCCGCAAGCCTACATGAGCCCACGTGTTTATCCTGATCTGCAGCGCGTGCCAACCTGGAATTACCTGATGGTGCAGTGCCAGGTGCAAGCCCGTCTGATCGACTCCTTTGCGGACAAAGACACTTTGCTCAAACACCTGATTCACGATCACGACCCCGCCTATGCGGCTCAGTGGCGCGGGCTGGATGAGAGTTTTCAGTTCAAGATGATGGCGGGCATCGTGGCTTTTGAACTTGCCGTGACGCGTCTGCAATGCAAATTCAAGCTCAACCAGCACCGCCCCGAATCGCATACGGGCATGCATGCCGCTTATTCCCGGGGCACTGACAATCAACGCGCATTGGCGCAGTGGATGCAGCGATTGGGATTGGCGGATCACAGCGAAGGAGAAAACTGATGCGCGGATGGTTCGGTTTGTTGGGGTTGTTGCTGGTGCTGGCGGTGGTGGGCTTGCTGGCACGCAAGCAAATGACGGCGCTTCAGACACCGCTGCCAACGTTGCAGGCCCCTGCCAATGAGGCCGCCTCTGCGCCTGCGGGCAATGTGCGCGAGCAAAGCCAGCAACTTCAGCAGCAATACAAAAGTGCGTTGGAAGGTGCCCTGCAAACACCACGCCCGCAGCCCGACGACCAGTGACACCCACGCCACCTCCGCTACTCCCAACTGCACGCGATGTCCATTGGATGCAGTTGGCTCTGGTGCAGGCGCAAGCGGCCGCTGACGCCGGTGAAGTGCCGGTAGGCGCCGTGCTGGTGTGCGCGGGGCAACTGATTGCCAGCGGCTACAACGCGCCGATTGCTCTGCACGATCCCACCGCGCACGCTGAAATCATCACCCTGCGCGCGGCAGCGCAACAACGTGGCAATTACCGGCTCGACGATTGCGAACTGTTTGTGACGCTGGAGCCGTGCAGTATGTGCGCTGGTGCCATGCTGCACGCCCGTCTGAAGCGGGTGGTGTTTGGTGCGGCCGACCCCAAAACTGGGGTGGCCGGTTCGGTCACCAATCTGTTTGCGCTGGCGCAACTGAACCACCACACGCAGGTACACGGCGGCGTGCTGGCCGATGCCTGTGCCGCGCTGCTGCAGACTTTCTTCAGGCAGCAGCGTGCCCTGCACCGTCAGAGCAGCAGCCAGCCGGGCAGGGCGCTGCGTGACGATGCCCTGCGCACGCCGGTGCACTGCTTTGCCAATCTGCCCAGCATGCCCGCGCCGTCGTGCCATGTCAGTACCTTGCCCGAACTCGGCGGACTTCGCCTGCACTACCTGGACAACCAGGCCAGCGGGGCGACGCAAACCCTGTTATGCCTGCATGGCCCTCAAGATTGGTGCCTGGTTTGGCGCGATGTGATTCGCCAAGGTAGCGCCGACGGCTTGCGTGTGGTGTGCCCAGACCTGATCGGTTTTGGCCAAAGCGACAAGCCCAAGAAAGACAGCTTTCACACCCTGCAATGGCATGCCCAGTGTCTGCTGGCTTTGGTGGAACAGCTCAATTTGCCACACATCACGCTGCTGGCCCCAGAAAGTATGCAGGGACTGGTATCGTTGCTCCTGGCCAGCACAACTCGGCGCATGGCGGGCATCCGTTACATTCAGACCGCTGAATTGACTGCGGCCGAGCGTGCGGTGCCGTTTCCTGACGCCGGCCACCAGGCGGCCTTGCGCGCCTTTGCCACCCTGACAAATCAGCGTTTGTTTCCCATCCCAGCGACACCGGTTTCATGAAAAAGCACATTTATATTTACTCACCCTCGGGTGCCGTGCGTGACAAGGCAGCATTCAAACGTGGCATCCAGCGGCTCAAATCCCTAGGTCACGAGGTGGAAATTGATGAAGCTGCGCTGGTCCGGGTACAGCGTTTTGCCGGCGACGATGCCACCCGCGTGGCGGCGATTCACCGAGCCGCCGCCAGCGGCGCTGACGTGGCATTGATCTCGCGCGGCGGCTACGGCCTGACACGCCTCCTGCCAGACATTCAATACGACAAGGTGGCCCAGGCCATCGACCGAGGCACGCGCTTTGTGGGTTTGAGCGATTTCACCGCCTTTCAGGCCGCCATGCTCGCGAAGACCGGAGCCATCACCTGGGCTGGTCCGGTGCTGGGCGATGACTTTGGTGCCGTTGGTGAGGCTGGCCACTTGCCAGATGACATCATGGAAGCTTGTTTTGACGACATGCTCAGCGGGCAGGGCGAGGGCAGTGGCTGGCGGCAGCACCGCGAAAGCATCGGAAATGGTATGAAGAACGTAGCTATAAACGCAGATTCCGTAAGGACTGAAGGCACATTTTGTATCGAAGATGCGATTCTGTGGGGTGGCAACCTGACGATGTTGGCCAGCTTGCTGGCAACCCCTTACTTTCCGCATATCCACGGGGGTCTCCTGTTTCTGGAGGATGTTGGCGAACACCCCTACCGCATTGAACGGTGTTTGACCCAACTGTTGTACGCCGGCGTGCTGACCCGACAAAAAGCCATTTTGCTAGGCCAGTTCACCGAATTCAAGCTCACGCCGCATGACCGGGGCTACAAGCTGCAGACCGTGATTGACTGGCTGCGCCTGCATGCCAAAATACCCGTGCTGACCAATCTTCCTTTGGGCCACGTTGCCACCAAAGTGTTGTTGCCAGTGGGTGCAAAGGCCGATTTGCACGTGCAAGGTCGTGATGCCCTGTTGACCTGGGGACACGTTGCCTCACATTCCCGTACGATGTTGGCCTAAACTCGTGCTATCGCAAAAAGGATAATTTTGTAATGGGCGTTCAATCCACTGTTGTTTTTGCCGACCTGTTTGGTAGCACAGGGGTGTTTGAGGCCCTTGGCAACGCCAAAGCAACCCAGGAAGTCACCCGCATTACGGCTTGGATGGCGCAGAAGTTCAGCGAGCACGGCGGTCGGGTGGTCAAATTTCTCGGTGACGGTGTGCTGGCCACTTTTGACGACAGCGCCAATGCCCTGCATGCGGTGGTCGATATGCAGCGCGCCTACCAGAATTTACTCAGCCACATGCCGCCCAAGCAATACATGCCCTTGCGAATTGGCGTGGCGCATGGTGATGTCGAATTGGTTGATGACGATTGTTATGGCGACGCCGTCAATATCGCGGCGCGCCTGAGTGAGTTGACCGGACCGCACCAGATCTGGGCGAGCAGTTCGGTCATTACCCATGCCGGCAAAACTGCTGACATGCAGATACGCGCGCTCGGGCCGATTCACATTCGCGGACGCTCCGAGCCCTGCACAGTGTGCCAGATCGAATGGCAGGAAGACGTGAATTCCGATCTGTTCACCATCGCGGCACCGCCTGATTCCTTGCTGGAAGATGTGGCTTCCGATGCCTTGGGCGGACAGATTGAGCTAAGTTGGCTCGACAACCACAAGGTTTTTAAATCTTTCGAGTTGCCGATCTTTATCGGCCGCACCCGGCAAAGCGAATTCATGGTCAACGACTCACGCGTTTCGCGCACCCATGCGCGCATTGACTGGCGCAACGGCTGCGTGGTGCTGGTGGATGTCAGTTCCTACGGCAGTTGGGTCAGGTTCAGCGGTGGCGGCGCTGATCTGCTGCTGCGGCGCGAAGAATGCGTGCTGCATGGCCGAGGGGAGATCTCACTGGGCACCGCCTTCAGTGACCTGAGCGCACCGGTTATCTCATTTGCTGTGGTTTGAGGGGCAGGTGTTTTTTCTGCGCTGTCGTCGGTAGCCATTACTTTACATAATATACATCGTATAAAGTCAAAGACCTGAGGCTGAACGAGTGCGTGGACCACATCACCAGCTTCCTTTGGGTCTTAGCCCGCGGATAAAGGCCCGAATGATCTCAGCCGAATCCACACGCACGTCCAGGTTGGCAAAGTCCAGCGCGCTCAAGCCTTTCATGTTTTTCAGTGTTGGATCAGCGCCGGCTTCCAGCAGCAGCTTGACGGCGGATGCGGTGCCGTAGCGCGCGGCCATCATCAACGGCGTCGTGCCATTCGGCGATGCGGCATCGATAAAGGCGTTTTCGTCCAGCAGCAAACGCATCACGTCAAGATGCCCGTGGGTTGCGGCGTAATGCAGCGGGGTCCAACCCGGCTTGTTGACATCGGCATCTTTTTGAATCAGCAACTGACACAACGCCAGATCACCGGCCAGAGCAACCAGCATCAAGGGGCTTTCGTCGGCGGCGTTGCGCACCTCCACCCGCGTTCTGGGCCACTCAATCAGTACCCGGGCAACCTTGGGCGATGGTTGTTTGATGGCCAGCAACAAGGCCGGCACACCCGCTGGGTTGACCGAGTTGGGGTCAAAGCCACGCTGCAACAAGGCTGTTGCGGCGTCGGCATCATCATGCACGATGGCTTCAAAAAAATCTGCGTAGGCACCTGCATGAACTGCAGAAAAACCAAATAAAACAATGAGATAAATAAGGTTTTTAAAGCAATTTATCACGTTGAAAAAAGGCATTTTCAGCACGCGCCAACTCCTTTGAACAAGCGGTCAAAATTCTGGCTGGTAATGCGGGCGATCTCATCAATGGGCAACTGCCGCAGTGCGCCCAACTGCGCCGCCACCAGCGGTACATACGACGGGTTGTTGACCTTGCCCCGGTGCGGCGTGGGAGCCAGATAAGGACTGTCGGTTTCAATCAGCAGCCTTTCCAGCGGCACCCAGGACGCCACGTCGCGAATGTTCTGCGCACTCTTGAAGGTCAGAATGCCAGAAAACGAAATGTAGAAACCCAGGTCAAGTGCTGCCCTCGCGGTGTCGGCATCTTCGGTAAAACAGTGAAACACGCCGCCCGCGCTGCCCGTTGCGCCGTTTTCACCTTCGTCGCGTAACACTGCCAGCGTGTCGGCGGCGGCGCTGCGGGTGTGGATGACCAGCGGTTTGCCGAGTTGTCGGGCCGCCCGGATGTGGGTGCGAAAACGCTCGCGCTGCCAGTGCATGTCAGCCACGCATCGGCCGTTGAGTCGGTAGTAGTCCAGCCCGGTCTCGCCGATGCCTACCACGCGCGGCAAACTGCCCAGCCGCACCAGTTCTGCAACGGAGGGCTCCTGCACGCCTTCGTTGTCCGGGTGAACACCCACCGTGGCCCATAGGTTGGCGTGTGCTTGTGCCAGCCGCAGTACCTCAGGAAACTCCTCCAGTTTGGTGCTGATGCACAGCGCCCGGTCCACTTGGGCGGTGTCCATCGCCTGCAAGATGGCCGGCAAGTTGGCCAGCAACTCAGGGAAACTCAGATGGCAATGCGAATCGGTGAACATACCCACCCTCAAACCGTTTGCGAGCTGTTATCGGTCGAAACAAAGTTGCTCAAAGCCGCCTCGATCTTCGTCTTGAGCGCGGCTGACATCTCATCGTGGCCAAACCGGATACCCACCCCCCGGGACCGGCCAGCGGTTGAATTGGCCGGCGTGATCCAGGCCACCTTGGCTGCCACCGGATGGCGCTGCGGATCATCGGGCAAGGTCAGCAGCACATACACCGACTCACCCAACTGGTAGTCGCGGTTCGTCGGCACAAACAGGCCACCGTCGGTCAGTATGGGGATGTAAGCCGCAGACAGTCCGGACAAATCCTTCAGGGTAAATTGAATCACGCTGGGGCGTGGCACCCCGGTGCTGGTGACTTCTTTTGAATTCATGACTTCAAGTTTAGGGCCAATTGCGCCTGGCTAAGCAAGGCTTCCTGCATCAAACCGGGGTTAAATGGGTGCTCCAGCGTGCGCCGGGTCTGTGCCAGTGCCTGCGCCCAGTTCGTCAGGCTGAGCCAGGAGCCGGCGCGTGGCAGATCGGCAGCCTCAAAAAAGCGCGGCGGCGCACCCGCCTTCAGGGCCAGCAGGTCGTGACACAGTTTATGCAGCACATCGACCACCTGCGCCGGGGTCCAGTCGGCAAAGACGTTGACATCACCCCGCTGCACCGCTTTGGGCAGCAGGGGCCACTGCTGGCTGATGGGTGCGTAGGCCAGCGCATCTTGCGGGCGGCCACCTGCGGCGCGCAATACCACGCTGGCCTGCGGGCCGCTCATGCCTTGCGCCTGCAACCAGTGCAAAGCGCTGGCCGGATCGGGCCAAACCATGCTGTGACCCAGGCAGCGACTGCGAATGGTGGGCAACAGTTGGTGCGCGGCCTCGGTGGCCAACACAAATTTCACCTCGCCAGCGGGCTCTTCCAGAGTTTTCAGCAACGCGTTGGCGGTGAAGACGTTCATGCGCTCAGCTGGAAACACCAGCACCGCCTTGCCACGGCCACGGGCGCTGGTGCGCTGCGCAAACTCAACCGTGTCACGCATGGCTTCAACCTTGATCTCTTTGCTGGGCTTGCGCTTCTTGCTCTCAATTTCATCTTGTGCCTTGTCCCCCAGCGGCCAGCCCAGTTCTAGCAGCGTGGTCTCGGGCATCAGCATGCACAGGTCAGCGTGGGTGTGCACGTCGATGGCATGGCAACTGGCGCATTGGCCGCAGGCACCCTGCCCGTCTGGCTGGTCGCACAGCCAGGCGCGCACCAGTGCCAAACCCAGCTCGTATTGCCCCAGACCCGAGGGCCCGGCCAATAACCAGGCGTGACCGCGCTGCGCCAGCAACGCTTGCGTCTGAGCGGCAATCCAGGGGGCCACGGTGGAGGTCATTGCACGCGCTTGAAAAAATGGTGTCAGGACAGCCAGCCGCGCTGGCGCACCGCTTGCATGACCGCCTGCCAAACCCGACCGGGCGACTGGTCGGCGGCAATGCGGGCAAAACGCTGTGGCTGGGCAAGACAGCGCTGCAAATAGCCGTTGCGGACGCGGCTAAAAAATTCCATTGGCTGGGCCTCGAACTTGTCGGGCACACGCACGCCGGCCAACCTCTGGGCAGCAATCTGCGGATCCAGGTCAAACCACACGGTCAAGTCGGGTTGTCGCATGAAATTGGCCTGCGGTCCATATACCGTCTGCACTAGCTGCTCTAAATAATGAAGTGTGGCGAGGTCAACGCCGCGCCCGGCACCCTGGTAGGCAAAACTGGCGTCGGTAAAGCGGTCGCTCACCACCACCTCGCCGCGTTGCAGGGCCGGCTCAATCAGTTGCTGCAGGTGGTCGCGCCGGGCGGCAAATACCAGTAGCGCCTCGGTGATGGCGTCCATGGCATCGCCCAGCACCAGCGCGCGCAACTTTTCGGCCAGCGGCGTGCCACCAGGCTCGCGCGTCAACGTCACCCCCCTGCCCTGCGCCCGGAAGGCTTCTGCCAGCGCCGCAATATGAGTTGACTTGCCGGCACCGTCAATGCCCTCGAAGCTGATGAAAAGCCCTGCCTGATTTCCTGCCACTTCCATCAATAACCTTATAAATCAATAACTTATTTATGCATGATACTACACAACCGAGGCCCTTTGCGGCTGCTGACGATGTTTCCTGGGTGGACCGCAGGCGGCTTGGCATTGGATCACGATGTGGCGATTGCGGGGCAGCCCGTTGATAATCCGTCAACCCCCTGACCTGGAAAGCAGCCGCCATGGGAGAACCCGCCTACAAACCAATTTTCAGCGCCGATGATTACCTGGTCTGGGAAGCCACACAACTGGACCGCCATGAGTACCTCAACGGCGAGGTTTTTCCCATGGCGGGCGCGGACGACCGACATGTCACGGTGGCCGGAAATTGTTATATGGTCAGCGTGGCGCTGACCCTGAGTGAACAAACTTTGTTCGCGGATGTTGATGTCACTTGAATGCTCTGTTGTTTGTAGCTGGTAGCGCAATGGATATAAGGTCTGGAGGCCTATTTTTCATAAAGAAAACCTGGCGCGCCAGGATCGTCAGCCAATCCCCTTGTTTGTTGCCGTGTGCCTGGCCAGTGGGCAAGTGATCGGCTCATTCGTCTGGTGATGCAGCCGCTTCAATGCCCAGTTCGGAGCAAAGCTTGTTGACCGTGGCGCGCAACTGCGCCACCTCGGCTTCGAGCCGTTCAATGCGGTCTTGCGTGCTGAAATCAACAGACCGCAGCGTCGTGCCGCTGGCAAATTGCGCCTCATCCACCGCTCCGCACAGCAGGTGTGCCCAGCGCTGTTCACGCGCGCCAGGTGCGCGGGGCAGCTTGACCACCAGCGGGCCGCCTTTTTCGGTGGCGCGGTTTTGCAGTTCCTCAAGAAAACCTTCCACCGATGAAATGTCGGCAAACTTGTACCAGCGCTCGGTGTTCAGGCGCAGTTCGCCGGCGGTTTGTGGTCCGCGCAGCATCAACAGGCCCAGCAGCACGGCGGATTGTTCGGGCACGCCCATGCCACGCTGGAAGTTGTGTTCAAAGCGCGTGACCCGCGAGCCACTGCTTTCGCGCACCAGATTGCGCTCTTTCAAGCTGGCAACAGCGCTGGCGACATCGGCTTCAGCCAGTTCCATGATGGGGTCACGGCTGCTTTTTTGGTTGCAGCCCAACACCAGCGCGTTGAGTGACAGCGGGTAACTGTCTGGAACGGTGCGGGCTTTCTCCATCAGTGTGCCGAGCACGCGGGCTTCAATAATGGACAGGGTCACAGTCGTCGCTAAGGAGGTAGGGGTCAAAGTCATAATTCGCTTCAGTATGAAAAAACATCGGTATTTTGATCCCTGGCGGCGGCTCCACCATGGCCGCGATCGTTAAAGCCGCACAGCGCGGTGTTTGTCGGGTCAACGCCACCCCGTGTCATCCCGCCTTCCGCTATTTTCAGGTCGTTTTGTGCCTGTAGCCCTTATCTCGATTGCGCGTCCAGCTATGAAAATTTTAATCAGAGACATTCCGCCCCGCAGCCTCTGGGCGCTCGAAAAAGCCGGCATCCACCCGCTGCTGGCCCAGCTTTACGCAGCGCGAGGCGTGCAAGACCCTGGCGAACTCGACGATGCGCTGGCCCGACTGCTGCCGCCTGCCACGATGAAAGGCACGCAACAGGCCGCGCAACTGCTGGCCGATGCGATTGCCGCCGACAAGCGGCTGTGCATCGTGGCCGACTACGACTGCGACGGTGCCACCGCCTGCGCCGTGGCGGTGCGCGGCCTGCGCCTGCTGGGGGCCAGTCATGTGGATTACATCGTGCCCGACCGTGTGCAAGACGGCTATGGCCTGACCCCGCCCATTTCGGCACGGGTGAAAGCCAGCGGCGCTGACGTGCTGATCACCGTGGACAACGGTATTGCCAGCTTTGATGGTGTGGCAGCGGCCCGGGCCCTGGGCCTGCAGGTGCTGGTCACCGACCACCATCTGTGCGCCAGCGTGGGTGGCCAGGTGGCGCTGCCCGAGGCGGATGTGATCGTCAACCCAAACCAGCCCGGCTGCAACTTTGCCAGCAA
>JAIFMT010000083.1 GCA_020048295.1 Rhodoferax sp. | reverse complement strand
ATGGGCCTTGCAACACGATCAATAACAAAAACTCATTGACATACTGCAAAGCCTGACGAGTATAGCATCGCACTTTGCTCAGATTGCGGCGCGGCATGGCATCTGACCCGAGCCGGTTTTGAGCACTTTGGTTTGCGCAAATTGGATTTCAAATTGACTGAAAGCGTTTGACCCATGACTTCACGGACTGACTGACAATGCAGGCGATGACACCAGAACTTTCCCACAAGCTCGCGAATGCGGTCGATGGCATGCCCGCGTTTCCCAAAAGCGTGCAAAAGATTCTGGAACTCACACGGGATGTCAATTGCACCCCGCGCGACCTGGTGCAGGTGATCGAGAAAGACCCGGTCGTCACTGTCAAAGTTTTGAAAGTTGTCAACTCTGCCTATTACCGGCTGCCCAAGCAGATCACCTCGGTCAGTCATGCGGTGGTCTATCTGGGTTTCAACACCATCAAAAATCTGGCGCTGGGCATAGCGGCCATTGGCATGCTGCCCAAACAGAACGCAGCCGGCTTTGACGTGGACCAGTACCTGTTGCACTCGCTCTCGACGGCCGGTATTGCCAAACTGCTGGCAACCAATCTTGACAATGCCGACCCGATGGACTGCTTTATTGCCGGGCTGCTGCACGACTTTGGCAAGGTGGTACTGGCACAATTTTTGCCCGGGGAGTTCAAGCAAGCGTTGACGCTGTGCCACACCGACGGCTCCTCGCTGCACCACGCGCTGCAGCAAATCATTGGTGCAGACCACGCCGTGGTGGGGGCCATGCTGGTTGAAAAATGGCGTTTTGCACCAGATTTGATCGACACCATTGCCCACCAGTATGAGGCAGAGGAAAAAGACAGCGCCCTGTTTGCCTGTGTGTTCAGTGCCAACCAGATCAGCAAACAACTCAAATTTGGCAACGGTGGCAACCCGTGCGTGTATGCTCTACCTGCCCCTGTGGCGCGACGCATGGGGGGTTCGCTTGAAGAAATCATCGCAACCGCAGGCGACCTGAATGCCGCCTTCGAGGATGCCAAATTGTTTGCCCGTCTTTAGCAGGTCCGTTATGAAAGTCAAATTTTGGGGAGTTCGCGGTTCCATTGCCTCACCCGGGCCAGCCACTGTGCGTTATGGCGGCAACACCACCTGCATCGAGGTGCGCACGGACAACAACGAGCTGCTCATTCTGGATGCTGGCACCGGCATTTTTCCGCTGTCACAGTCGTTGCTGGCCGAGTTGCCAGTGACGGCTAATGTGCTGATCACTCATTCGCACTGGGATCATATTCAGGGCCTGCCTTTTTTCATACCCAATTTCATCCCGGGCAATACGCTCAGACTGCATGGCGCGTTTGATCCGGTGTCTGGCAAAGGGGTTGAACAGGTCATGTCCGTGCAGTTGCAGTACAGCTATTTTCCGGTGCGCGAGGCTGAAATGAAGGCGCGCATTGAATACGTCACCCTGACTCCGGGCGAAAGCATCCAGATTGGTTCCGCCACCGTCACCCCCTACATGATGAATCACCCGGTGATCGACTTTGGTTACCGCATCGAGGCCAATGGCAAGTCGGTTTTTTTTACCGGCGACCACGAACCGCCACTCAATATCTACACGCCGCAAGACCCCGAGTTTGCGGAGTACCAGGCTTTTGTGGATGAAAAGTCCAACGACATCCTGCGCGCCATGAAAGGTGTCGATGTGCTGATTGCCGACTGCTCCTACACCCATGCGGAATACCCCGCCAAGAAAGGCTGGGGGCACGGCACTTTCCACAGCAGCATCGAGTATGCCCGCCAGGCTGGCGCCAAGGTGTTGTACTGCACCCACCATGAACCCACGCGCAGCGATGACGCGCTGGAGGCGGTTTTCCAGCAGGTGCTCGAAGCCCATCCCCATCAACCCGGCGACCCGCAATACCGGCTGGCAAAGGAAGGCGACAGTTTCGAGTTTTAGGCCATGCGCAAAATCACGCCTGGCCCGTGCCATTGGCTGCACAACGTGGCACTGACCCGCCACATTGAAGACATTGCCCAGTCTGTTCTGCCCCCCAACACACTGATGCAACGCGCTGGCCTGGCGGTGGCCAAACTGGCGCTGGCCACGGCACCGCATGCCCAGCGCATCTGGCTGGCCTGCGGCCCAGGCAACAACGGTGGCGATGGACTGGAGGCTGCCGTGCAACTGCTGCGGCTGGGCAAAACCCCTGTCGTCAGCTGGCTGGGACACCCAGGCAACCTGCCGCCCGACTCCACAATGGCGTACCAGCGCGCCATCCGCGCCGGCATCTGTTTTGTCAACGAGCCTGAGGGTGACTTCGATTTATGCATTGACGCGTTGCTGGGCATCGGGGCGCGGCCCACCGAACCACAGGGCCGCATGGCAGACTGGATGCAGCGGCTCAATGGCACTGCCACCCCGGTCTTGGCGGTGGACAGCCCCAGCGGGCTCAACGCCGACACCGGGGCGACGACGCAGTTGCACGTCAGGGCCAGTCACACCTTGAGCCTGCTGACGCTCAAACCCGGCTTGTTCACCGCGCACGGGCGCGATGCCGCCGGAAGCGTCTGGCTGGACGACCTTGGGGTTCAGCTCGACACCCGCACAGACATGGCTGCCAGCGCCAGCCTGCTGCCCTGCCCGCCTGTGCCCACCCGGCTGCATGGGTCGCACAAGGGCACGTATGGCGATGTCGCCATTGTGGGTGGCGCACCGGGCATGACCGGCGCGGGATGCGGACGCGCTGCAGGTCAATGTGCAGCAGCCTGAGCTGATGTTTCGCACGGTGGATGCGCTGGATTTTTCACGCATGGCGCTGGTTTGCGGCTGTGGCGGCGGTACCGCGGTCCACGCTCATCTTTCCAGGGTTTTATCCACTGCACCCCTTGCCGTATTTGATGCGGATGCTCTCAATGCAATGGCAAGTGATGCAGCACTGCAAACCCTGCTGGCCGGGCGGGCGGCGCGTTCACAAAGCACCGTGCTGACACCCCACCCGCTGGAAGCCGCCCGGCTGCTGGGCTGCAGCGTCGCTGAGGTTCAGCACGACCGCATCCTGGCGGCACAAACCTTGTCGCAAGAATTTGCCTGCACGGTGGTGCTCAAAGGCTCGGGCACGGTGATTGCAGCACCCGGGAATCTTCCCGCCATCAACCTGACCGGCAACGCACGCCTGGCCACTGCCGGCACCGGCGACGTGTTGGCGGGCATGATCGGCGCGTCTTTGGCCCGTGGGGCAGCGGCTTTTTCAGCGGCCTGCGAGGCTGTTTATCGACATGGGGCGCTGGCAGATACCTGGCCCGCCGCACAAACCCTGACCGCTGGGCGATTGGCCAAACGGCTGTCAGCCCACTGACTGGCCAAATTTCTAATGTAATGCACGGCGCAATTCAGCGGCCCGTGCCGCCATGGTCGTGCGGTCGCTCACCAGCCCGGCATTGGCCAGATACGTCTCAAGGTCTTCCAGCGCGTGGCCGGTGTGGCCCGCCTCGGCATGTGCCAGCCCACGGTCGCGGTACTCTGACCAGGCTTGCGGCAGCAAGATGATGAGCCGGTCTTGCACCGCAATCAGCCTTGGCCAGTCTTCCAGCGCGGCGTGAATTTCTTTCAGGTTGCGCAGCATGCGGGCAATGATCTCGCGCGGTGCGCTGGCCTGCAAATACAGGCCCAGCGGCAGTTCCTGTTCAGATGCCAAACCATCTAGGCCACGGTACGGCTCCAGCCGTTCGGCCAATTCCTCACGACCCAGCGACTGCCCCGTCAACGGATCAATCACCACCTGCCCCTCATTGAGATTGACCTTCACCAAAAAATGACCCGGAAACGCCACACCGCGCGCCTTCAGGCCCAGCCCTTGAGCCAGTTCCAGCCAGATGACGGCCAGCGAAACCGGAATGGCCAGCCGGGTGCGCAACACCACATGCACATAGCTGTTGTCAGGGTCGGTGTAATGGTTGAAGTTACCGGCGAAGTTCAGATCGCGGTACATGAACTGGTTGAGCACGCGCAGCTTCTGCAGCGGCCCGGCATCCGCCGGCAATCGCCGCAACAAGCGCGCCAACAGCTGATCAACCTCACCGAGCACTTGCTGCACACTCAAATCGGGATACTCATCCTGCGCCAGACTGATCGCGGCTTCGAGGAGTGCAAAGTCGGCATCGGTATGCACCAGCGAAGCAAAATACTCCAGCGGTGTCGGGACGTTCAGGGAAAGGTTCATGCGCACCATTATCTAACGTCGCACGAGTTGCCGCAGTTTCATTCCGGCCGCCCAGAGAGATACAAAATAGATAGCTGCTGACGCAGATAGGATAAGGGCTAGAAGCCAAATTCTCTTAAATTTCTCGGCATGCAATGCAGTCCAGTTGAAATGTCCGTTGGCCCACATCAAAAAAACCGCCAGCAACGCGCAAGCTGCCAATACCTGCAGCAGAAATACCCACCAGCCGGGCTCGGGCCGGTAGCTGCCACGGCGCAGCAGTCCAGCGAGCAACCAGCCCGCATTGACCAGTGCACCGATGCCAATTGACAGCGTCAGCCCGGCATGGGCAAAAATGGGCACCAACAACAGGTTAAGCAACTGCGTCAGCACCAGCACACCGATCGCCACGCGCACCGGTGTCTTGGTGTCCTGGCTGGCATAGTACCCCGGGGCCAGCACCTTGATCGCCACAATGCCCACCAGCCCGACACCCCAGCCCATGAGTGCGTAGGTCACCTGCTGCACGTCAAAGTCGGTCATGGCACCGTAGTGGTACAGCACCGCCACCAGTGGGGTGGGTAACACC
This sequence comes from Rhodoferax sp., assembly GCA_020048295.1. Next base: position 15,420 of record JAIFMT010000083.1, on the reverse strand, counting down.
AGCAGCGCCAGCGCACACGGCACCGCCGTCACAGCCACCAGGCGCAGCCCCCAGTCCAGCATGGCCGAATACTTGGCAGCATCACCACTGGCACGCGCACCGGCCAGCTGCGGCATCAGCACCACCCCCATGGCCACCCCCAACATGGCGGTCGGAAACTCCATCAGCCGATCGGCATAAGTGATCCAGCTGACGCTGCCGGCACGCAGGTGCGAGGCAATCTGCGTGTTGATCAGCATTGAAATGTGCGCCACGCTCACTCCCAGCAAAGCCGGCCCCATCAGTTGCAATATTTTTTTGGTCTCGGGACACACCCATGCCTCGCGCAGCGCCGACCAGCGCCAGCGCATGCGCGGGTGAAGATTCAGACGCCGCAAGGCCCACCACTGCGCCAGCAACTGCGCTGCGCCACCCAGCAGCACCCCCCCGGCCAGGGCATAAATCGGCTCGATGGCCATCGCCTTGAACCACGGTGCGCCCAGCCACGCCGCGCCAATCATGCAGATATTGAGCAGCACCGGCGTGGCGGCCGGCACGGCAAAGCGCTTCCAGGTATTGAGCACCCCTGCCCCCAGCGCCACCAGCGACATGAATGCGATGTAGGGAAACATCCAGCGCGTCATCACCACCGCCACCTCAAAGCTGCGCGGATCCTGCTTCAAACCGCTGGCCATGGCCCACACCAGACCTGCAGCACCCAGCACACCCAGCACGCTGAGCAGCAACAGCGCCCAGACCAACACGGTGGCCACCCGGTCAATCAGCAGTCGGGTGGCGACATCGCCTTGCTGCGCCTTGGTGGCAGCCAGCACCGGAACAAACGCCTGGCTAAAGGCCCCTTCACCAAAAAAACGTCGAAACAGATTGGGAATGCGAAACGCCACATTGAAAGCATCGGTCATGGCCGAGGCGCCAAAGGTCGAGGCAATCAGCAGCTCGCGCACCAGCCCGGTGATGCGTGACAGCAGCGTTAGCAACGAGACGATGGAGGCGGATTTAAAGAGGCTCACACGACAAAGTGTAGCTGCCTGACGGCAAAGCCAACTTCAATACCCACGCTGCTGATAGAATCGCGGGCTTTGCTGACATCATCCACAGACTCAAGGAACATTTAACATGGCATCTGGAAAACCCAAGAAAAAGAACCCGCGCCTGGCATCGGGCCGCAAACGCGTCCGCCAGGACATCAAACTCAATGCAGCCAACACCTCGTTGCGCTCGCAGTACCGTACCGCAGTGAAAAACGTTGAAAAAGCCGTGCTCTCTGGCGACAAAGCCAAGGCCACCGAGCTGTTTGGCAAGATGCAGGCCGTGGTTGATACCGTGGCCGACAAGGGCATCTTCCACAAAAACAAGGCGGCTCGCGACAAGAGCCGCCTGTCTGCCAAGGTGAAAACCCTGGCACTCGCCGCCTGATTTTTCAGGCAAATCGCACGAATGTTCCGGGATTTCGTGGTTCAAAGCATTGCCGCCCAGCGGCACATGCGGCCCGAAACTGACCCAGGAACCATTCGCCGTTTGTAACGGGTGCGCTGTCAGCAAATACAAAAAGGCCGTTCTTTTGAACGGCTTTTTTGTTGGTCACGACAAGCCAACTGGCCCCTGCGCGCCGCTTTGTGTCGTTTCCCCCAAGGCATAATTCCAGGCAAGGCATCGCTGACGCACCGACTCATGCGCGACTGCCGTTCCGTCTGAGTCCTTGGAGTTTTTCATGAAGCAACAGAGCACGACAGTGACCCATCAACCTGCGCGAGCCAGTCATTCAACAGCCGGAGCCCTCTGGTCAGTCGGTACCCGGCTGATGGCAAGACTTAATTTCGCCAACAAGGCCCTGCTGATCACCGCCTGCTTTTTGTTGCCCATCGGCGTGCTGGCGTTCTTGTTTCTAAGTGCGTCCGCAGCAGAGCGGTCGTTTACCGTCAAGGAAACACAGGGTGTTGCCTACCTGCGTGCACTGATACCCGTGATGCAGGCTGCCCAGGATGTGCGTGCCATGCAAGACCGGGTGCAAGCTGGCGAAGCCGTCGCGCAGGCCGATCAGGATGCTGGCTTGGTGCGCCTGAAAAATCGCATGGACAACATGGTCCCGGTTGATGCCAGCCTGGGGGCCGCGCTGCAGACCGGAAAACTGTTTGAGCAACTACAAAAAGGGGTAACCAGCCAGCTCGACACCAGTACCAAAACTGCCACAAGTGGTTCAGCCCCTGCGGTGGCTGCCGCGCTCAAACTGGCCAGCTTTGTCGGCAACAGTTCAAATCTGATTCTTGACCCTGAAGTAGCCTCATTTCACCTGGCGCGCGCCGTGGTGCTGGAGTCGGCCGAGTTGATTGTCGCCACCTCGCAGACCCGCCGCCTGGCCAGCGAACTGATCACCCGGCGCGAAGAAAGTCGCCTGCTGGCGCTGACCGACCGTCTGACACGGGTGCAAATCGGCGTTGACCGGATCTCCGCGGCTTACCAGGAAGCGTTCGAGAACGACAATACCCTGAAAGATGCCATCAAGTCCGATGCCAGCCTGCAAAGCCTGCGGGATCTGCTCAAAACGACCAATGACAACGTCATTCTTGAAAAAGACAACCTCAGCGCAGGCAGCTACTACAAAGAGGCCAGTGAACGCCTCGGCGAGTTGTATGCCCTGACCGATCGCACGCTGGCCAGTATCGACACCTTGCTGGGCAAACGCTTACAGCGCATCGACAGTGCACTGCTTTGGTCAGCCTTGGCAGTGGCCCTGAGCCTGTTGCTGGCTGGCTATCTTTTCTACAGCTTTTTCCTGGTGACGCGCGGCGGCTTGAATCTGATCCGCCAGCATTTGCAGGAGATCGCCGAAGGTGCCTTGCAGCATGCACCGCCGATGCCCAGCGGCAGCGATGAAACGGCGCAGGTCATGCAGTCGCTGATCGCCATGCACACGGTGCTGACGCGATTCCAGTCCGGCCAGCTCGAAATGGCACGCCAGCAGGACGCAGGGGCCATTGACCACGTCATTCCGGTCAACCAGTTGCCGGGTGAATATGCTGCCATGGCGCAAGCCATCAACGACCTGGCGCGGGCGCAAAACAATGTGACGTTTCAGTTGGTCGGGTTATTGGAACAGTACGCCAGCGGCAGTTTTGAGCAAGAGATGCCGGTGCTGCCCGGCCAAAAGCTCCGCATCTCCGAAGTGGCCAATGCTGCCCGGCTGAAAATGCGCGCCGCGGCTGAGGCCGCCATCGTCAATCTGCAGGTGGTGAACGCGCTGAACAAGGCCAGCACCAATGTCATGATTGCTGATCCCCAGAACATCATCCTGTTCATGAACGATGCCATGCGCAACATGATGCAACGCAACGAAACCGAGCTGCGCCGGGCACTGCCGCAGTTTGATGCCAGTCAGCTGATTGGCCAAAACATTGACCGGTTTCACAAAAACCCGTCGCTGCAGCACAACTTGCTGGCCAACCTCAACGGCACCCACCGGACGCAAATCCAGGTGGGTCCGTTGCATTTCGCGCTGGCTGCCAGCCCGATTTTCGACCAGCAAGCGCAACGCATCGGCACTGTGGTCGAGTGGTATGACCGCACCCTGGAGGTGGCCGTCGAGAGCGAACTTGCCACCGCCGTGCAAGCGGCCGCCCGGGGCGACTTCACGCAAAAAATTGCCATGGAAGGCAAGACCGGCATCTACGCCACACTGGCCAGCAGCATGAACGAGCTGATGCAAGCCAGCGAAGTCGGGCTGGGTGACATGGCCAAAATGTTGCAGGCGTTTTCTCGTGGCGACTTGAGCTATCGCATACAGCAGGATTACCAGGGCCTGTTTGGTCAGCTCAAGGATGCCGGCAACCAGACCGCCGAGCAGCTCGGTCGCGTCATCGCAGAAGTCCGCGAAGCCGCCGATGCCCTGACGGGCGCGGCGAATCAGGTCAGCTCGACCGCCCAGTCGCTGTCGCAAGCGGCCAGCGAACAAGCCGCCAGCGTTGAGCAAACCAGTTCATCCATTGACCACATGAGTGCCTCGATCACGCAAAACTCTGACAACGCGCGCGTCACTGACGGGATGGCCACCAAAGCCACGCGCGAAGCCCGGGACGGCGGTGCCGCCGTCACCCAGACGGTGCAAGCCATGAAACAAATTGCCGCCAAGATCGGCATCGTCGATGACATCGCTTACCAAACCAACCTGCTGGCGCTCAACGCTGCCATTGAGGCCGCCCGCGCTGGCGAACATGGTCGCGGCTTTGCCGTGGTGGCCGCCGAGGTGCGCAAACTGGCCGAACGTAGCCAGGATGCCGCCCGAGAAATTGGCGAACTGGCTACCAGCAGTGTGTCAACGGCCGAGCACGCCGGACAATTGCTCGACGAGATCGTGCCCTCCATCCGCAAAACCAGCGAACTCGTCCAGGAGATCACCGCAGCCAGTACCGAGCAAAGTGAATCCGTCGGGCAAATTGGCTCCGCCATGGGGCAACTCAACAAGGCCACGCAACAAAACGCCGCTGCGTCCGAGCAATTGGCGGCTACCGCGCAGGAATTGTCGAGCCAGGCCGCGCAGTTGCAACATTCGATCGCTTTTTTTGATCACAACGACACTACCCGTGCGCCTGGCAAAGCAGCCGCGCTGGCCGCACCGCAACACCGACAGCCACCCGCTGCGCCACGCCTGGGCCAGCCGCGCCAACCCGCGCTGGTCAGCCCGGCCCGGCGTGGCAACTTCAGCCCCTATTGACCGGGTATCCCATCAGCCAGCGGTAACCGGGTGGCAAAAATGCTTGGTGCAAGCCGCAACTCAATCTTTTAAAGCTATTATATTGATAGCTTCTAGCGCATTATCTATAAGGGCTAGAGGCTGATTTTTTATAAATTAAGGTGCCAGCCCAAGTCATGGCGCCGGAGGGACGCCGTGAAACACTTGCAACGCATTGTCTTTGGCAAAGTTCATGCAAAAGTCCCATGCCATCACCTCGTGGCCGCGTAATCTTTCATCGACGATCACGCAGCGGATGCCATGCACACTGGTCGGCACACACCAGGGTGAATACGCCATGTGGCTACCCGGGCGAGCGCCGCCAGGACGAAACTGGCTCATCACCCCAGCCAGTCGTTCAGCCCAATCGCTGGGTCGAAACGCCCGCCCACCGAGAGTGATACCCAGGATATAAACTTTTTCTGCAGTCAGTGAAACCATCTTGTAGCAGTCCGTCATTGGGCGCTTGCAGAACATCGCAGCGCACCGTCAGTTTAACTCATTCTTATGTCTTATATAAGACTAGTCAAAGGAAACGAATGAACCACCGTGCAAGCAAGCCTCGTGCCCAAGCCATCCAACAACCAGCGTACCGCCCTGTTCAGGCATGATGGGCAGTCTAGAATCGCTTTTTACCGGCTCGGGCGCATGCGCTTGGCCGCCATGTTTGCCACGGAGAACCCCCCATGTCCCCTGCGAGCCCCTTTATTGAAGCCCAGTCCCCACACGTCATGAACACTTACGGGCGACTGCCGATCGCGCTGTCGCACGGTCAGGGCTGCCACGTCTGGGATGTCAATGGCCGGCAGTATCTGGATGCCCTGGGTGGCATTGCGGTGAACACGCTGGGGCACAACCACCCCAAACTGGTGCCTGCGCTGCAAGACCAGGTCAGCAAAATCATTCACAGCTGCAACTATTACCATGTGCCCAACCAGGAGGTGCTGGCCAGGAAGCTGGTTGAGCTGTCTGGCATGACCAATGTGTTTTTCTGCTCCACCGGGCTGGAGGCGAACGAGGCCGCGCTGAAGCTGGCACGCAAGTTTGGCCACGACAAGGGCATCGACCGGCCCGAGATTGTGGTGTTTGAGAAAGCCTTTCATGGCCGCAGCATTGCCACCCTGAGCGCCACCGCCAACCCCAAAATCCAGGCTGGTTTTGAGCCGCTGGTGGAGGGATTCATCCGCGTGCCGATCAATGACATCGCCAGCGTCAAGGCCGCCACTGCCAACAACCCCAACGTGGTGGCGGTATTTTTTGAAGCCATTCAGGGCGAGGGCGGCATCCACCCGATGCACCTCGACTATTTGCGCGAACTGCGCACGCTGTGTGACGAGCGCGACTGGCTGATGATGATCGACGAAGTGCAGTGTGGCATGGGCCGCACCGGCAAATGGTTTGCGCACCAGTGGGCCGGCATCACACCAGACGTGATGCCGCTGGCCAAGGGCCTGGGCTCGGGCGTGCCGGTGGGCGCGGTGGTGGCAGGCCCCAAAGCTGCCCAAATTTTCAAACCCGGCAACCACGGCACCACCTTTGGCGGCAACCCGCTGGCCATGCGTGCCGGCGTGGAAACCATCCGCATCATGGAAGAAGACCACCTGCTGGACAACGCAGCGGCCGTGGGCGCGTATTTGAAAGCCGGTTTGCATGGCGCGCTGGCGGCTGAGTTGGCCGCAGGCAGCGTGAAAGAAATTCGTGGCCAGGGCCTGATGTTAGGCATTGACCTGGCCAAACCCTGTGGTGCGCTGGTGCAGCGGGCCGCTGACCACGGACTGCTGATCAGCGTCACCGCCGACAGCGTGGTGCGCCTGGTGCCGCCGCTGATTCTGAATCTGGCCGAGGCCGACCAGATCGTCGCGATTTTGTGCCCGCTGATTGCTACATTGTTGAAGGAAACCGCATGAACCCCGCAGAGACCGGCATTCCCAGCACCATCCCCAAAGGCGCACCGCCGGTGCGGCATTACCTGCAATTTTGCGACCTGAGTGCCGACGAGACCCGCTACATCCTGGCGCGTGCCGCGTTCATCAAGGCGAAATTCAAAACCTTCACCCGGCATCAGCCGCTGGTGGACCGCACGTTGGCGATGATTTTCGAGAAAGCCTCAACCCGCACCCGCGTGAGTTTTGAAGCCGGCATGTACCAGTTGGGTGGCAATGTGGTGAATCTGACCACCGGCGACAGCCAGATGGGCCGCGCCGAGCCGATCGAAGACAGCGCCCGCGTCATCAGCCGCATGGCCGACCTGGTGATGATCCGCACCTACGAGCAAACCAAACTGGAGCGCTTTGCCGAGTACTCGCGCGTGCCGGTGATCAACGGCCTGACCAACGAATTCCACCCGTGCCAGATTTTGGCCGACATCTTCACCTTCATTGAACACCGTGGCCCGATTGAAGGCAAAACGGTGGCCTGGGTTGGCGATGGCAACAACATGGCCAACACCTGGTTGCAAGCCGCCACATTGCTGGGTTTCAAGGTCAACGTCAGCACCCCCAGCGGTTATGAAATAAACGAAAAAACAGCCTCTGGCCCTCATGGGATAAGCGCTGAAAGCTATCAAACATATAGTGATCCAATGGCCGCCTGCCAGGGTGCCGATCTGGTCACCACCGATGTCTGGACCAGCATGGGTTATGAAGCTGAAAACGAGGTACGCAAGCAGGCGTTTGCCGCGTGGCGCGTCAGCCACGCCATGATGGCTGCAGCACGGCCGCAGGCCCTGTTCATGCATTGCCTGCCCGCGCACCGGGGTGAAGAGGTGGATGCCGATGTGATCGACGGAGCGCAAAGTGTGGTGTGGGATGAGGCCGAAAATCGCATGCACGTGCAAAAAGCCCTGATGGAATACCTGCTGCTCGGTCGCCAGGGCTAAACATCACCGGAGAATGGGGATGGAAAAAGAGAAAGAGCCCAAGTTCTGGGTGACAGTTGTCAAGATAGTCATCTGGACCATCGTTTTCATCGTGCTGGTTGGCCTGGGACTCTACTACTCAGCCAAATTCAGTACCTACGCGCCGCCCTCGGGCGACTCTGGACCGCAGTGGGGTATCAGCAAAGACTCGCCCATTCGCAGCAACCGCTGAGGCAATCCACCCGAGCCAGACACCTTCAACGCTGGCGATGAAACGTGATCGGCTGCGTGCCCGCTGGCAAGTCCGGCTGGCCGGCTTGGCGTGGCGCTGCCGGGGTCGCGCATTTGCCACAGCTGCTGCACGAACTGCACGTTGGACGCTTGCCCAGCGCCTGGTGCACCGCGCCCAGTGACTTTCTCAGGCTCGCTGGCAGCCAGTACCAAATACTGTAAGCCGCTGCCAGCACCACCAGCGCCAGCACCAGCCAGCTTTGCCATGCATTGCCCATATCAGCCTCCTGTGAAAGACAGCGTCAATCGGTAAGTCACAAAACTCGCCAGGTAGGCCAGCGCAAACAGGTAGCCCGCCGTCAGCAGCGGGTAGCGCCAGCCGTTGGTTTCACGCCGCACTGCGCTCAAAGTCGCCAGGCACATGGGCGCAAACACATACCAGACCAGCAAGGACAAGGCGGTGGCCAAGGACCAGCTGTGGCTGAGCATGGGTGACAGCTGTTGCGCCACGTCATCGCCGACGGCTGACAGTGCATACACCGTGCCCAGGGCCCCCACAGCCACCTCGCGTGCCGCCATGCCCGGCACCAGCGCAATGGCAATCTGCCAGTTGAACCCGATGGGTGCCACAAACCACTCCAGCCAGTGCCCGAGCCGGCCCGCCAGGCTGTACTGAATGGCTGGGCCCAGCGCGCCTTCAGGCGGGGCTGGGTAGCTCGACAAAAACCACAGCAAAATCGTCAGCGCCAAAATAATGCCGCCCACCTGGCGGATGAAAATGCTGGCGCGCTCATACAGACCGTGCGCCAGACTGCGCAGGCTCGGCCAGCGGTACGAAGGCAACTCCATCACCAGTGGTGTCTGGCGACCCTGGGTGCGCCAAAAGGCCAACGCGGCGGCCACCGCCATGGCCGACACAATGCCCGCCAGATACAGCGCAAACATCACCAGCCCCTGCAGGTTGAACACGCCCAGCACGCTGCGCTGCGGAATAAAGGCCCCAATCAGCAGCGCATACACCGGCAGGCGGGCGCTACACGTCATCAAAGGCGCAATCATGATGGTCACGATGCGGTCGCGCCAGTGGGTAATGGTGCGAGTGGCCATGATGCCCGGCACGGCACAGGCAAAACTCGACAACAGCGGAATGAAAGAGCGACCCGACAGGCCCACGCTGCCCATCACCCGGTCCAGCAAAAACGCCGCGCGCGGTAGGTAGCCCGAATCTTCCAGCAGCAAAATGAAAAAGAACAGGATCAAAATTTGCGGCAAAAACACCAGCACACCCCCGGCACCGGCCAGCACGCCATCCACCAGCAGGCTGCGCAGCGGTCCATCGGCCATGTGGTGGGTGATTTGTGACGAAAGCCAGTCAATCAGCGCCGTAATGCCGTCCATCGGCCACACGGCCCAGCTAAATACCGCCTGAAACATCAAAAACAAGGTCAACGCCAGCAACAACATGCCCCACAGCGGGTGCAGTGCCACGGCATCAATGGCATCGTCGGCATGCAGGCTGTCAGGCGGCTCGCGCACCGCCAGCCCAACAATGCGGCGCACCTCCTGCTGGGTGGCCATCACCTCGTCAACCGACGAGCCGTGCCAGGCCTGCGTCGATTTGACCGGCTGCACCGGCACCACCTGGTCCAGGTAGCCCAGCAACTCATGCCCACCGTCATGGCGAATGCCCACCGTCTCGATCACCGGCATGCCCAGTTCACGTGACAGCAGCTCCCGATCGACTTCAATGCCTTCGCGCCGCGCTGAATCAACCATGTTGAGCGCCAGCACCATCGGCAGGTTCAGCACCTTGGCCTCCAGCACCAGGCGCAGGTTCAGCCGCAGGTTGGTGGCATCCACCACACACACCACCACATCGGGCCGGGATTCGCCGGTTTGGTGGCCGGTGATCACGTCGCGGGTGATTTGCTCATCGGCACTCATGGCGTTCAGGCTGTAGGCACCCGGCAGATCCAGCACCGCCACGCTGCGGCCAGATGCGGTCACCAGCTGGCCCTGCTTGCGCTCCACCGTGACACCGGCGTAATTGGCCACCTTTTGGTGGCTGCCGGTCAGCAGATTGAACAGCGCCGTCTTGCCGCAATTGGGGTTGCCCAGCAGCACGATGCGCAAGGCGCTCAGGGCGTGTTCAGCGTGCATGGTCCGCTCCGGTGGGGCAGCTCAGGCGGACCTGCACCAGCGCGGCCTCATGCCGACGCAGCGCAAAAGTGGAATGTCCAACCCGCACCGCCAGCGGGTCATGGCCAGGCGAGCCATGCGCGATCACCCGGACGCATTCGCCGGGCAAAAAGCCGATTTCCAGCAAGCGCAACGCCACACTGCGGTCTTCGTCATCGTCGCACTGATTCATGCCAAGCACCATGGCGCGGGTGTGACAAGGCAGCTGATCCAGCCGGATCGACTGCAGTTCAGCGCCAGGGCTGGAGTTTGTTGATGCCATACAAAAAAAGCTTCCAAATGAGAATTATTCTTATTGTAAGCAAAATTTTGACATATTTTCCAAGCCAAAAAAATATTGCCTTTCAGCACTTTGAGTGGCAGATCAAACCCTGCCATCGGCCCGCCGCATCAGCCGCGCGGGTGGTGCTGCGCGTGCAGCACCTTGAGCCGCTCACGCGCCACATGGGTATAGATGGTGGTGGTGGAAATGTCCACATGCCCCAGCAGCAACTGCACCGCGCGCAGATCGGCCCCGTGGTTGAGCAGATGCGTGGCAAATGCGTGGCGCAGCGTGTGCGGCGACATGGGCTGCGTGATGCCGGCGGCCAGCGCGTATTTTTTCACCAGCAGCCAGAACATCATCCGGCTCATCGCGGTGCCAGGGGTGCTGCCTTTGATGGTGACAAACAGGTCTTCGGTCTGATGCCCGGCCAACAGCTCGGCGCGCGGCTGCGCCAGGTAGTTGCTCAACCACAAGCTGGCCACTTCGCCAAACGGCACCAGCCGCTCCTTGTTGCCCTTGCCAAACACCCGCAACACGTTGTCGCTGAGGCTGATGTTGAATACCTTGAGGCTGACCAGCTCACTAACGCGCAGGCCGCTGGCGTACATCAGTTCGAGCATGCAGCGGTCGCGCACGCCCAGGGCGCTGCTGACATCGGGGGCCGCCAGCAAGGCCTCGACCTGAAACTCGGTCAGGCTCTTGGGCATGCGCAGCGGCTGTTTGGCGGCCAGCAGCTTGAGTGTTGGGTCTTGCGCCAGCAGGCGCTCGCGCAGCGCCCAGCGAAAAAAACGCTTCAGCACGGTCAGGCGGCGGTTGGCCGTGGTGGCCTTGGTTTGCGCGTGGCGGGCGGCAAAATAGCCGCTGATGTCGGCGCTGTCGGCACCCATCAGGCTGCGGCCCTGCGCCACCTGCCAGTGGGCAAACAGCGTCAGATCGCGCCGATACGCCTCCAGCGTGTTTTTCGACAGGCCTTCTTCCAGCCACAAGGCATCAACAAACGTGTCAATCAGCGGATCAGGCGGCGGTTTGGAAGCCGCCGGGGGCAAGTGGTGCATGGTGGGCGAAGGCAGGTGTCAAAAAGCAATGGTAATCGGCCAGCACCGCCGCTGCGCCCTGCTATTCTTGCCCGGTGAACTTCTTTCAACTGCTGTTTCCTGATTTTTCGCTGATTCTGATTGGCTACCTGGTATGCCGCTTCACACCGCTGAACCGGGCGCTGTGGCAGCAGGTGGAGTCGCTGGTGTATTTTTTGTTCTTTCCGGTGCTGCTGTTTCACTCCATCATCAAAAGCCCGCTCGACATCGGCGCGGCGGGCAATCTGGTGGCCGCCGGCTGGGCGCTGGGGCTGGGCGGCATCGCGCTGGCCTATTCGGTGCCGTATTGGCCCGGCTTTGGCCGGCACATTGCTGCGCGCCAGCACGCCGCCAGCGCGCAGGTGGCGTTTCGCTTCAACTCCTTCATTGGCCTGGCGCTGGCCGAGCGGCTGGCAGGCCCGCCGGGTTTGGCGGTGATCGCGCTGCTGATCGGTATCAGCGTGCCGCTGATGAACATCGGTGCCGTCTGGCCCATGGCGCGGCACGGCGGACACGGTTTTTGGCGCGAGCTGGCCCGCAACCCGTTGATCATTGGCACGGCAAGTGGCCTGCTGGCCAATCTGGCGGGATTGTCGATTCCGCAGTGGCTGGAGCCCACCGTCACGCGCATCGGTGCCGCCTCGCTGGCGCTGGGCTTGATGGCCGCCGGCGCGGGCATGCAGCTGGGCTCGTTGCGGCACGCCAAACTGCTGGGCACGGCGCTGCTGGGCATCCGGCATTTTGCGATGCCGCTGCTGGCCTGGCTGCTGGCCCGCGGGTTTGATTTGGACCCGGTGCAAACCACGATGCTGCTGGCGTTTTCGGCGCTGCCCACCGCGTCAAGCTGCTACGTGCTGGCCGCGCGCATGGGTTACGACGGTGCCTATGTGGCAGCACTGGTGACGGTCTCGACCGTGCTCGGCCTGGCCAGCTTGCCGTTCGCACTGGCGGTGCTTGATTTACTATTGATTAAATAGCTGCTAGCGCATACCCAGAAAGGGCTAGAGGCCTATTTCTTATAAATTTCAACCATGAACACCACGCATTTGCTCTACCTGCACGGTTTTTTGTCATCACCGGCTTCGAACAAGGCCCGCATGACGGCTGCTGCCGTGGCCGAACGTCACCCGTCGGTGTGCTGGCTGTGCCCGATGCTGGCCGCATCGCCCCGGCAGGCCATGCATGACGTGCTGCAGGCCATTGACGGCTGGCCACGCGCCACAACCGCCCTCATCGGCTCGTCGCTGGGTGGCTTTTATGCCACCTGGCTGGCCGAGCGTCTGGGCTGCAAGGCAGTGCTGCTGAACCCTGCGGTGCGCCCGGCGCGCGACCTGGCCCCGCATGTGGGCGAACAAACCTTGTGGCACGCGCCCAGCACGCAGTTTGTGCTGCAGCCACACTACATTGACGAGTTGCGCGCCATGGAACTGCCACGCATCAGCCAGCCCGAGCGCTATTTTGCGGTGATTGCCCAAGGGGACGAAGTGCTGGACTGGCAGGAGATGCAGGCGCATTTCAGCGGTGCCGCCATCAAGCTGCTGGCCGCCAGCGACCACGCGCTGAGCGACTACGACCAGCATATCGACGAGGTACTGGGGTTCTTGCAGTTGCTCTGAACCTAGCTAGCGATCTTTTCAAGCCCAGTCACAGCCTGGCCCCAACGCAGCGACGGGGAGCCACGTGTCCAACGCTGTCGCTGCGCTTTTGAAAGATAGTCAAACGATCACGACTTCCGGCAATGTGGTGCCGTAGTAGCTGTGAATATCCTTGGCCCAGGTTTGGTCTGACATGTTGGGCCAGCTTTCCTTGTCAAAACCGGGCGCATTTTCCAGCCGATCTTTGGACACATCCAGGGTGAAGCGTTTGTTGTCGGTGTCAAGGGTCAGCGCTTCCCAGGGCACAGCAAACAATTTTTCGCCGATGCCGAGCACTCCGCCATACGACAACACGGCATAACTGATGCGGCCAGCGCGCACATCGAGCATGATCTCTTTGATGTCGCCCAGATCTTCATCCTGGCGGTTGTACACGTCGTTTCCCATCAGGGTGTCTGCCCCCATGAGTCGGGGGCCGGGGCCGTCGCTGTCAGACACCGCGTACATGCCGTAACTGTCTTGTTCTACATAGTTCATGGAAATATCCTTTGAGAGCTGCGTGAGAAATTGGGCTGGTTTCAAGAATGCGACTTCACAGCATCCTTCGCTGCATGGCGGGCATCTTTAACAAGCTCCTTGGCATCGCCATATCCCTTTTGGACCTTACCTTCCACCTGCAGGTTGATGCCTTTGACTTCCTGCGTTTTGCTGTCAACCAGCTTGCCGGTGGCTTCCTGTACTTTGCCAGCGATATTTTTTGCCTGGCCTTTGACTTGGTCTTTGTTCATGAGGTTTCCTTTTGGGTGAAGTTGATAAATGCAATCACGAGCCTGATTCAGACTCCAGTTCAGAATAGCCAAGGCCATGCGTCTTGTCGGTGCGCTTGCATACACAGCCGGCATGCACAGCAAATGCTTCGAATTCGTCAATTGGCAAGGGGCGGCTGTACAAAAAGCCCATCTCCAAGCCACGTGGCTGGCCGGATGTGATCACGGGATTTTCAAAGTCGCTTACTGAGAATTGGGATGGTCAGTTGATTGCCGTGATTGTGTCGGGCTATGACGGCGACGGTGCGGCGGCGCTGTGCGGCATCAAGGAGGTGGGTGGCATCACTATTGCGCAAAAGCTTGACACCGCCAGTCAGTCCGACACGCCCGGGAGTGCCATCGACACTGGTTGCATTGACTTTGTACTGTCTCCCGAAGACATTGCCAGGGAAATCGTGCGCATTGTTCAGATCGAAGACTAGCCTTCGTTTGCTGCTCCGGATGATTAAGTCGAAAGACCCTCGGCTGCTCGGTGTACCTTTGCAAATTGCTTGACCACAAAGGCCCAGATCATGCGTGATGCGTCGGGCCCCTTTGGGTCGCTGTAACTCTGGCTGGCAGCACCGCCACTCCAGGCATGGCCCAACCCCTGAATGTCACAGAGGGTCACCACAAGCCGGTCTCTGACCTTGTAGTCCATGAGTGTTGCGGGCAAGCGAGCGCCACGTTGTACGCTGCGCTGTCGGCCTGGTCTTGCACCCTCACGCGCCGCCCACAGTTGCGCAACGACAGCGCCATTTCTGGGTGCCACAAGATGGTCAGCGCTGCCCTGTATGACCAGCAACGCGGGCAAATGCATGCCAGCAGCCAGGGGTGATAGTGGTGCTGCCACGCCATGCCCGCGCATCGCGGTGAGGGCACCGGCCGAAGAGTGGGCAATGCCCGGCGCGATGCCTGAATGCATGGCCACGGCGCGAAAACTTTTTGGGTGCCGAACTGCCAGCAGCGCCGCCATGCTGGCACCTGCCGACAAGCCCGCCAATGCAATGCGCGCCGGATCAATGGTTTGCAACTGACACACCTGATGGATGGTGGCAAGAATCGCCTCAGCTTCAGCCTGCGCTTGACCTGAGCGCGTCTGGTACCAGTTCCAGCAGCCTTGCAGGTTAGCCAAGTGGTTTTGTTCCGGGTACAAGACCACAAAACCTTCTTTGGCGGCGATCTGGTTCATGCGCGTGCTGGCGGCAAAAGCGTCGGCACGTTGGGCGCAACCGTGCAACATCACCAGCAGTGGCAGGTGCGCGCTGCGTCGCGCGCCCGGTGGCACAAAAAGCCGGTAGCGCTGCGCCCCGGCCATGCCCGCCGTGAAGGCGGACCGCAATTGAACCGCGGTGGCAAGCTTTGCACCGTGCGAGGCAATCTTGGCGCCAGCAGGTTTGCGTGCGACTGATTTGCTTGATGCTGGTTTACCGGGCCGCAATGCCTGCACCACCGCCTTTGTGCCCACCCGAACGGCGCTGCGCGTCAGCGCCCTGAGCGAGCGCTGGATTGAACGGCTAAAGATCGTACTTCGGGCTCTTCTCGTCATGGTTTATGCAATATGGATTCGGCACGTGCCTGGCCGCAGTGCGTGTTGGGCGTGTTGGGTGTTGGTACAGTGGGCAATGATCCTGTACCGACGGCGAACGGCAATGTGGCGATGTCACC
>JAIFMT010000038.1 GCA_020048295.1 Rhodoferax sp. | reverse complement strand
ACCAGAAACCCCGTGCCCGTCCAGCGTGACGCGCGATGCGGATGGCCCGGCCCACGCACCCGCTGCCACCACAGCACCAGCAGGGCGACCAACACCAATTGCAACAAGCCGGTGCGTGATGACGAGGCGGCATTGGCGCTGCCCAGCAAGGCGGCCAGCAGCAACATCACGCCCAGCCGTCCTTGGCCCCACGTGGCGTTCAGGCGCTGCGCTGGCGGCGCGGCCAGGGCTGGCATGGCAGGTCGCACCTGGGCCGCCAACCACCACAGGGCCACCAGGCCAATGTTGAGCAGCGTGGCAAACTGGTTGCGCTGGCGCAGGTTGCCATAGGCTTCGCCCGGCCCGGGATGGTTGACCCAGACACCAAATGCCGCCGTGGCATCAAAGTACTGCAGCAGTCCGATCACGGCACTCAGCGATGCGCTGGCCAGCCAGGCCAAAGCAATGGCGCGCAGCATGTCGGGGCCTTTGCCCTGCTGGCGGTGTGCCGCCATGGCCAGCAGCAGCAAGGCCGCGCACAGCCAGGAAAACAGGATCGGACCCACCGCGCTGGTCGGACCCGGCGAAAACGGGTTGAGCCACGGCAGGGTGATCAGGACAAAGGCGGCAAGGGCGGGCATAGGAACCAAAGCTGGCGGGCTGTTGCGCAGAGGATGCAAAAAAAACCCCGCCATCGGCGGGGTTCGGCTGTTTGGGTGCGTTTTACTGCACGACTTGCGCCAGCTCGCCACGGCTGTATTGCGCGGCCACTTCAAACAGGCTGTGGCCCTTGATCTTGCCGGCCTGGCCTTCGCAGCCGAATTCGAGGTAGCGCTGCTTGCACAGTTGCTTGGCGGCTTCGCGGGCCGGCTTGAGCCAGTCGCGAGCATCAAATTTATCGGGGTTCTCGGCCAGGTACTTGCGCACGGCAGCGGTCATGGCCAGGCGGATGTCGGTGTCGATGTTGATCTTGCGCACGCCGTATTTGATGGCTTTCTGGATTTCTTCCACCGGCACGCCATAGGTTTCTTTCATCTGGCCGCCAAACTGGTTGATGATGGCCAGCGATTCTTGGGGCACGCTGCTTGAGCCATGCATCACCAGGTGGGTGTTGGGCAAGCGGGCGTGGATTTCCATCACACGGTCGATGGCCAGAATGTCACCGGTGGGCTTGCGGGTGAACTTGTAGGCGCCGTGGCTGGTGCCAATGGCAATCGCCAGCGCGTCGAGCTGGGTGCGTTTGACAAACTCGGCGGCCTGTTCGGGGTTGGTCAGCATTTGCTCGCGGGTCATGGTGGCGTCGGTGCCGTGGCCGTCTTCCTTGTCGCCCTTCATGGTTTCCAGTGAACCCAGGCAGCCGAGTTCGCCTTCCACCGTCACGCCCACCGCATGCGCCATATCGACCACCTTGCGCGTGACTTCGACGTTGTACTCGAAGCTGGCGATGGTTTTGCCATCGCCTTCCAGGCTGCCGTCCATCATCACCGAGCTGAAACCCAGGTTGATGGCCCCCTGGCACACCGCCGGGCTTTGGCCGTGGTCCTGGTGCATCACCAGCGGGATGTGCGGCCAGGACTCGATGGCCGCCTGGATCAGGTGCTTGATGAAGGGTTCACCCGCGTACTTTCACGGCTTGCACCTGTTCGAGGTTGTTGACATTGAAAGCCGGAATGCCGTAGCCATTGACGGCGGCGTGGTCAAGCAGTTCGCGCATAGAGACAAGAGCCATGATGAGTCCTTTGGGTTGGTAACAAAACAGGGAACAGAAGGGGAACAGGGAGAATGCTGTGGCGAATTTTAGCGATGCCGCCCATCATGGCTTTAATCCATCGCAAAGGCCATGGTGCTGCGGCAGTTTTGCCAAATTGACTGCGGATAAAATCAATGTGTTTTATTTAATCAAGCGCTGTGGCTAGCCCATCCCGTTTCACAGCGGGGTCATGCGTTGTTGGCATGATGCTGACATGATGACCCACCCCGAGTTGTCGTTGGCACGTTACTTGATGTGTCAGATGATCAACCCGCCCCAACCAGGAATGATTCCATGAGTGATGTCGCAATTTCAGTCAGTTTGCTGGCTCTGGTGGCCGTGCTGGGCCTTTGGCTGGGCAGTTTCGAGTTCAAGGGTGTCGGGCTGGGCATTGGTGGCGTGCTGTTTGGCGGCATCATCGTGGGCCATTTTGTGCACCAGAATGGGATTGCACTGGACTTGCACACGCTGCACTTTGTGCAGGAATTTGGTCTGATCCTGTTTGTCTATAGCATCGGCATCCAGGTCGGCCCGGGCTTTTTTTCCTCGCTGCGCAGCACCGGGCTGCGGCTCAACGGGCTGGCGGCGTTGCTGGTGCTGCTGGGCTGCCTGGTGGCGGCCGGTTTGCACCAGTTTCTGGCGGTGCCGCTGCCGGTGGTGCTGGGGGTTTTTTCGGGGGCGGTGACCAACACGCCGTCGCTGGGTGCCGGGCAGCAGATCTTGACCGAACTGGGGGCCTCGGCCGAAGGCGTGTCGGGCATGGGCATGGCCTACGCCATGGCGTATCCGTTTGGCATTTGCGGCATTTTGCTGTCGATGTGGCTGATTCGGCTGTTTTTCCGCATCAACGTCAACCAGGAGGCGCTGGCCTTTGAGGCGCAGTCGGGCCGCGCACGCGTCAGTCTGGAGACCTTGAATGTGCGCTTGTGCAATGTCAATCTCAACGGCTTGATGCTCAAGGACGTGCCGGTGCTCTCTGATGGCCGGGTGATCTGCTCACGCCTCAAACGGGGCGACACCCTGAGCGTGCCGCGTCCGCAGACTTCCTTGCAAGAGGGTGACCTGCTGCATCTGGTGGGTGAGCACGACCTGCTGCGCGCGGCGCAACTGGTGATCGGCGAAGAAGCCGATGTGTCACTGACCACCCACGGCACCGACCTGCGGGTCGAACGGGTGGTGATCACCAATGTCAAGGTGATTGGCAAGACGCTGTCGGAGTTGGCGCTGCCGCAAACCTATGACGTGGTGATTTCGCGCCTGAACCGCGCCGGCGTGCAACTGCTGCCCGCGCCTGACACCACGCTGCAATTTGGCGACATGCTCAACCTGGTGGGCATGCCCGATGCCATTGAGGCGGTGGCCAGCATGATGGGCAACGCGCAGCAAAAGCTGCAGCAGGTGCACATGTTGCCGGTGTTCATTGGCATTGGGCTGGGCGTGTTGCTGGGCTCGATCCCGTTTTATCTGCCCGGCATTCCGGCGGCACTCAAGCTGGGACTGGCCGGCGGGCCGCTGGTGGTGGCGCTGATCGTGTCACGCATTGGCAGCATCGGCACCTTGCACTGGTTCATGCCACCGAGCGCCAACCTGGCGCTGCGCGAACTGGGCATTGTGCTGTTTTTGGCGGTGGTCGGGCTGAAGTCAGGCGGGCAGTTTCTGGACACCTTGTTGCAAGGCCCGGGGGTCAGCTGGCTGCTGTACGGCATGCTGATCACCTTGCTGCCGCTGATGACGGTGGGCCTGCTGGCACGCATGGTGTGGCGCACCAATTACCTCACGCTGTGCGGCTTGCTGGCCGGCTCGATGACCGACCCACCGGCGCTGGCCTTTGCCAATGCCATGCATCCCACCAGTGGCGCGGCGGCGCTGTCGTACGTCACGGTGTATCCGCTGGTGATGTTCTTGCGCATCGTGGCACCGCAATTGCTGGCGTTGCTGCTGTGGGTGCCCGGTTAACCGTTCGCCAGCGGGGCCAGTGCGCTGGCTTACCGTAAACTTCAGGTCCACCAAGGCAGCGGCACGCTCCGTGTTGCACGCCTGGTCAGCCCTTTGATTGATATAAATAATATAGCTGTCAGCGCTTTGGCAGTAAGGGCTGGAGGCCTATTTCTTATATATTTCAGAGCGGTTGATGAAACATCCCGATACCCCCGAGCAGATCACGGCATTTTTTAACCAGCACGGCGTGCGCGATGTCGAGTGTATTTTCCCCGACATTTCCGGCTACCCGCGCGGCAAGCTGATGCCCGCAGGCCGCTTTGCCGCCGGAGCCGAGCTGCGCATCTGCCAGGCCATCCCGATGCAGGCGGTGACCGGCGAGTACTCTTACCACCCGGTGTTTCCTGATGCTGACCCCGACGTGCGCCTGTTGCCAGACTACGCCACGCTGACGCTGGCACCCTGGGCCAGCGTGCCGCGCGCAGTGGCAGTGCATGACTGCCTGGAACTTGATGGCACGCTGTGCCAGTTTGCCCCGCGCAGCACCTTGAAGCGGGTGCTGGCCGAGTACCGCGCACTGGGCTTGCAGCCGGTGGTGGCCCCCGAGATCGAGTTTTACCTGACGGCTGCCAACCCCGACCCGTCACAGGGGCTGCTGCCGCCGGTGGTGCGCGGCGGCCGTGCCGAGGTGGGCAACAGCGCCTTCAGCCTGAACATGCTCAACGAACAAGCACCGTTTTGGGACGAGTTTCGCGCCGCGCAAATCACCCTGGGCATCGATGCCGACACCTGGATTCATGAAGTGGGCCCCACCCAGTACGAGATCAACCTGATGCACGGCGACCCGGTGGCAGTGGCCGATCAGGCGTTTTTGTTCAAGTACGCGGCGCGCGAAATTGCCTTGAAGCACAACCTCAACGCGGTTTTCATGGCCAAGCCGATCAGCGGCAGTGCCGGCAGTTCGATGCACCTGCACATCAGTGTGGTGGATGCACAGGGCAGCAATATCTTCAGCCAACCCGATGGCGGCGAAAGCGCGCGCTTTGGCCAATTCATTGCCGGGCTGCAAACCCACGGCCCCGAGCTGATGCTGATGTTTGCCCCCAACGTGAATTCGTACCGGCGTTATGTGTCGGGCAGCCAGGCTCCCACCAACCTTGAATGGGGCTACGACAACCGCACCACCGGACTGCGCGTCCCGGCCAGCGCTGCGGTGGCTCGGCGCGTGGAAAACCGGGTGGCCGGAGCGGATGCCAACCCCTATCTGGCCATCGCCGCGTCGCTCGCGGCCGGGCTGGCGGGCATCAAAACGCTGCTCAGCCCCTCTGAGCCACTGGCCAGCAACGGTTACCACGCGGCGCACGGCCTGCCACGGAGTCTGCAACTGGCGATTGAAAAAATGCAGCACAGTGCCTTTGCGCGGCAAGCGTTTGGCGACGATTTTGTGACTGGTTTCTGCGCCGTCAAGGCGCTGGAGCATGACAACTACCTCAGCGAAATCAGCGCCTGGGAGCGGCGCTATCTGCTGCCACAGGTGTAGCCGAATGACCACCCCGCCGGGCAGGACTTATCAGAAGCCAGAACCTGGCCGGTGCTTTGCCCGCTCAACGTGTCGCAGCGGCAGCTGAGCCGCACTGGCAACGGAGCGTTGCGGTTTGCTAAGCTCGGTGCATGCATACGCCCCAAATCTCTGAGCCCCATTCGCCTTACGACGCCACCCGCCACCGCCTGAACCTGGCGCTTCAGGGAGGCGGTTCGCATGGGGCGTTCACCTGGGGGGTGCTGGACGTGTTGTTGCAAGACCCGCGAATTGCCATTGAAGGCATCAGCGGCACCAGCGCCGGTGCCATGAACGCGGTGGCACTGGCCCATGGGTTCATACAGGCGCAGGGCACGCCCCATGACGCACGCGAGGCGGCACGCGAATCGCTGGCGAATTTCTGGAATGGTCTGGTGGCCATGGGTGCGCTGGGACAGGCGCAACGCGCGCCTTTTGACTTGATGTTTGGCCTGGCCGGGGTTGACAACTCGCCCACCAGCCAATGGGCTGATGCCATGACGCGCGCCTGGGCCGGGTCGCTGTCGCCCTACCAGAGCAATCCGATGGATATCAACCCGCTGCGGGATTTTGTTGAACGACAGATTGACTTTGAGCGTCTGGGGCAACAGCAGGCACTCAAACTGTTTGTGGTGGCCACCCGGGTCAGCACCGGCCGCGCCGAGGTGTTCACCGGCAAGCGACTCACTGCGGCGGCGGTGATGGCCTCAGCCTGCCTGCCGATGATGTTTCAGGCGGTGGAGATTGACGGTGAGGACTACTGGGACGGCGGCTACACCGGCAACCCGGCCATCCACCCGCTGATCTACCGATGCCAAAGCCGCGATATCCTGCTGGTGCAGATCAACCCGGTCAAGCGCGACAAGCTGCCCACCAGCGCAGTGGACATTCTGGACCGCCTCAACGAGATCACTTTCAATGCCGCGCTGGTGGCCGAGATGCGCGCGATTGATTTTGTCAAACGGCTGCTGGCGCAAGGCAAACTCGACCCGGCGCATTACAAGGATGTGCTGTTGCACCGCATTGACGGTGGCGAGGTGCTGGAGCAATTGGGCGCAGCGACCAAGTTGTCCACCGATGCCGGCCTGATCCACGCCCTGCACGACCTGGGGCAAAGCCACGCACGGCAGTGGCTCGACGGGCACTACGATGATCTGGGCGTGCGCTCGGGCATCAACATCGCCCGTGACTATCTGGATGACCTGCGCTTGCCGGTGCATCCGGAGCGGCGCAGAAGCCCCAGCTGAGTTCGCTCAACGGCCTCCCGCATGCCACCCTGCGGCCAGTTCACAGAGACCAGGAAACTGCCGGCCGCTGCGCCTGAAAAACGACAACCGTGACAAAAGCCACCCATTTGCTGATGTTTTTCAGGGCTTGTCAAAAAAATTGTTGGAAATCAAAAACTTGTCGTATCATGCGCTCCGTATTGCTTTTAAAAGTGGTATATGGTTTGCGGTGAATGTCAGTCTCGCGTCTGCTTTAAGTCTTCAAAGGTTTGTTGATTGCGGTTATGGACTCCATCGCG
>JAIFMT010000041.1 GCA_020048295.1 Rhodoferax sp. | reverse complement strand
GAAGCCGCCACCCAGCTCGCCGCGCTGGAGCTCAATGCCTGAGCTTGCCCTTGTTGCAGCGGCCAGCACAGAGTGCAATATTTTATAAAGAATAGGCCTCCAGCCCTTATCTGACAAGCGCTAACAGCTATTTATAGTAGAGCATTTAATGGATTCCAACCCGACGCTGTCCGAAACGCTTCAGTCACTGCAAGCGCTCGGTCTGGCGCGGCTGGACGCACAGTTGCTGCTGCTGCATGTGCTGGGCATCGGGCAGACGCAGCGCGGCTGGCTGCTGGCGCACGACACCGACCCCCTGCCTGCTGCCTGCGCTGACGTGCTGCAAGCCCTGGCGCAGCGCCGGCTCACCGGTGAGCCGCTGGCTTACCTGACGGGCCGCAAGGCGTTTCACCAGATCGACCTGCAAGTCAATGCCAACGTGCTGGTGCCGCGCCCAGACACCGAGACGCTGGTGGACTGGGCACTGGCGCTGCTGGCGTCTGGCGGTTCAGTCGCGTCATGGCATGCTGCCAACCCTGGCGCAGCAGGCGAGACCACGAACCTGCTCGACCTGGGCACCGGCAGTGGCGCGATTGCGCTGGCGCTTAAGCACAGTCAACCTGCCCTGCAGGTGTGGGCAACTGACATCAGTCCGGCCGCATTGGCGGTGGCGCAGGTTAACGCGCAACGGCTGCAGCTGGATGTGGCGTTCGGGGCTGGAGCCTGGTTTGCCGCGCTGCCGTCTGATGCGCCGCGCTTTGACTGCATCGTCTCGAACCCGCCCTATATTGCCGAGCATGACCCGCATCTGGCGGCGTTGCGCTTTGAGCCGCAGCAGGCGCTGACCAGTGGTCCCGACGGACTCGATGATCTGCGCCACATCATCAGCCACGCCCCGCTGCATTTGAAGCCGGGGGGCTGGCTGTTGCTGGAGCATGGCTTTGACCAGGCCGATGCCGTGTGCCAAGGGCTGCAAGCCTGCGGCTTTGCAGCCGTGCAGTCGCGCCACGACCTGGCTGGCATCGCCCGTTGTAGCGGTGGCCAATGGTGTGGCTGATGCGCGGTGGCTGATCTGATATGAGGAATTTCCCATGACACCCGACAAGTTCACCGATGAACGCCTGACCCGGCTGGAAATCAAAGCCAGCTTTACCGATGACTTGCTCGATAAGCTGGATGCAGTCATCATCCGTCAGCAAGAGCAGATCGACCACCTGACGCGTGAAGTGCAGCGGCTGCGCCACCACGGCAATGGCGACACCGCACCCGCGCCGCGCAATCTGCGCGACGAACTGCCACCACACTACTGAGTCGCGGTGCCAAGCTACGCTGCACCCAGTCAGCAGCGCAGGCCAGCTGACCCCGGGCACAGCAGGGTCATCGCCGTGCTGGGGTTGCCCGGAAAATGAAATAATCGTGCCCTTATTTATTTGAGGTAAATCAACACCATGAGCGACACCCAAAAACGCATTGACGATCTGGTCAAACAAAATGACATCTTGCTGTTCATGAAGGGAACGGCCAGTTTTCCGCAATGCGGCTTTTCCGGCAGGGCAGTGCAGATTCTCAAGGCCTGCGGGGTGGACCCGAAGAGCCTGAAAGCCATCAACGTGCTGGAAGATGCCGAAATCCGCGAAGGGATCAAGGGCTATAGCAACTGGCCGACCATCCCGCAGCTCTACATCAAGGGCGAATTCATCGGCGGCTCGGACATCATGATGGAGATGTATGAAAAGGGCGAACTACAGCAACTGATTGGCACACCCGCCTGAGGGGTGTCTTGGGCGGCGTCTGCGCGCACTGATGCACGTTGCCAGTGTGGCAACGCGCCACTCATTGGCTGCTGTGCTGTACGATGCATCGCAGTCGTTGGCCCAGCTGTAACACCTGTAACCGGGAGCCATTGTTTTGTAAGCAGGCGTGAAAGGAGTAACAGGCTCCCAGTGCTTGGGTACACCGACAGTTAGCGCTGCTGGCGTGCTGCTGCCCAGGCAACAGCGACTTATGTCCGTTCGCCAGCGCGCTGACGTAGCGTCAAAGCCTGTTACAACTGCGCTGATGCGGGTCTTGTCAGCCTCCTAATTGTTTGAAACCATCGTGCCCATCGTCCACTACACGGGGTTTCCACCATGACAGCAACGCCTACACCTTCACCCGCAACGCTCACCATGCCCAGCGGCACCAGTCGCACTGGTCTGGACCAATTGGTGACCATCATCACCAGCGATGTCGATCTGGCCAAAAAAACCAGTGCCGCCGACATTGCCGGTGGTGCCAGTGCTGCCAACGAGATGAACCTGCTGATCGCTCAAGCGATTACGGCCACCGGTGTGGCCAACAACGGTGACATCACCGCCGCTGATGTGCGCGACATCAACACCTGGCTGCGCACCCATCGCCTGACCGAATGGACGGCGCTGCACGGCGACGACGAAGATTGTGAGGAAACCGGTTTTCACCTGGTGCAGCACGACGGTGCCAAAACCCAGTTGTTTCAGCAAAACGCGGTCAACACGGTTGCCGATGGCATCTACCACCTGGGCTTTGAAATTTGCGATGACCGGCTGCTCAATGAAGACGGCAACGCCAATGCCAAATTGACAACAGTAGCCGACTGGCTTAACCAACTGTTGGCCACTGACCTGGCCGGCAGCACGCTCGACAACGCCGCCGTCAACCCCTACGCCAGCGGCAGTACCGGTACCGGGCTTGATCAACTGGTCAACCTGATCACCGCCGACGCTGGGTTGAACAAAAAAATTGCCACCAGCGAAATCTACGCCGGTGCCATGGCCGCCGATGGCATGAACGCGCTGCTGGTGCAGGCCATCCGCGCCACCGGTGTGGCCAACAACGGCGACATTTCTCAAGGCGACCTGCGCGACATCAACACCTGGCTGCGCGCCAACCACCTGACCGAATGGACCACGCTGCACGGTGACGACGAGGACTGCATGGAAACCGGCTTTCACCTGGTGCAAGACGACGGTGCCACCACCCGGCTCTACGGTCAAAATGCGGTCGATAAGGTGGCCGATGGCATCTTTCACCTCGGCTTCATGATCAAGGACAACAACGTGGTCAACGAAGATGGCAATGACAACGCCAGCCTGCGCTCGTTGTCTGACTGGCTAAACCAACTGTTGGCCACTGACCTGGCCGGCAGCACGCTCGATAACGCCGCCGTCAACCCCTACGCCAGCGGCAGCACTGGCACCGGGCTTGATCAACTGGTCAACCTGATCACCGCCGACGCTGGCCTGAACAAAAAAATTGCCACCAGCGAAATCTATGCGGGTGCTAAGGCGGCCGATGCAATGGACGCACTGATCATTGCCGCCATCAAAGCGACCAACGCCGCCGACGGCGGTAGCATCGACAGCACCGAGGTGCGGGAACTCAATACCTGGTTGCGCGCCAACCACCAGGCAGAATGGGCAGCGCTACACGGTGACGACGAAGACGACCTGGAAACCGGTTTTCACCTGGTGCAAAACGATGGTGCCAACACCGCCCTGTATGGCAAAAACGCCGTCAACACCGTGGCTGACGGCATTTATCACCTGGGATTTGCCATTGACGGCAACCGCCTGGTCAACGAAGACGGCGACAAAAACGCCAGTTTGAATTCGGTGAGCGAGTGGCTCAATGGCCTTTTAGCCAACGATCTGGCCAATGGCAGCCTGCTTGAAGGCGCTACGCTGGTGGGTGTGGCGACCGCCGCGGTGCCTGGCTAAGCGCTCGGGCGCGATTTGCACGGTGGCCACTGGTTGGGCCATGTTTGTCTGAGCCAGCCCGCGCTGGCGAAACTTTAACGCGGGCTGGATGCCATCTGCGCTGCGATGACCGACGGTATCCAAGTGTTTTTTGCTTGAAGGCAGAAAAACTTTCACTGACTGCCGGAATTGGGCAAGAGCCTCTAGAATTGATTAATTTCAGGCAAACCTCGTTTCTCGACCCAACCACGGAGCCCTTAGTCAATGTACCAGCACATCAAAGTCCCCTCAGAAGGCCAAAAAATCACCGTTAACGCAGACATGTCTTTGAACGTGCCCGACCAGCCGATCATTCCGTTCATCGAAGGCGACGGCACCGGTTTCGATATCACCCCGGTGATGATCAAGGTGGTGGATGCGGCGGTGGCCAAGGCTTATGGCGGCAAGAAAAAAATCCACTGGATGGAAGTCTATGCGGGCGAAAAATCAACCAAGATTTATGGTCCCGACGTCTGGTTGCCCGAAGAAACACTGGCTGCGCTGCGCGAGTATGTGGTGTCCATCAAGGGGCCGCTGACAACCCCAGTGGGTGGAGGCATTCGCTCGCTCAATGTGGCCTTGCGCCAGGAACTTGATCTGTATGTTTGCCTGCGCCCGATTCAATATTTTGAAGGCGTGCCCAGCCCGGTCAAAGAACCGCACAAGACCAATATGGTGATCTTCCGCGAGAACTCTGAAGACATCTACGCGGGTATCGAGTTTGAAGCCGAGTCACCCAAGGCGCAAAAAATCATCAAGTTTTTGCAGGAAGAAATGGGCGTCACCAAGATTCGCTTCCCCAACACCTCGGGCATCGGCATCAAGCCAGTGTCGCGCGAGGGCACCGAGCGTCTGGTGCGCAAAGCTATCCAGTACGCCATCGACAACGACAAGCCCAGCGTGACCATCGTGCACAAGGGCAACATCATGAAGTACACCGAAGGCGGCTTCCGTGACTGGGCTTACGGCCTGGCACAAAAGGAATTTGGCGCCGAACTGATTGATGGTGGCCCCTGGTGCAAGTTCAAAAACCCCAAGACTGGTAAAGAGATCACCATCAAGGACAGCATTGCCGACGCTTTCCTGCAGCAAATTTTGTTGCGCCCGGCGGAATACAGCGTGATCGCCACGCTGAATCTGAATGGCGACTACGTGTCTGATGCGCTGGCAGCCCAGGTAGGCGGTATCGGCATTGCACCGGGCGCCAACTTGTCTGACTCCGTGGCCTGCTTTGAAGCCACCCACGGCACAGCCCCGAAGTACGCGGGCAAAGACTACGTCAATCCGGGTTCTGAAATCTTGTCGGCCGAGATGATGCTGCGGCACATGGGCTGGCTGGAAGCGGCAGATGCCATCATCAAGTCCATGGAACGCTCGATCAAGAGCAAGAAGGTCACGTATGACTTTGCCCGCCTGATGGACGG
>JAIFMT010000042.1 GCA_020048295.1 Rhodoferax sp. | reverse complement strand
ATATTATGCTACACATAATATAGCTATCAGCGCTTTATGCATAAGGGCTAGAGCCTTAGAAAGCATATTTTTTTACTGTGGCAGATGCGTTGCAGGTTGGCCGCGCTGGTTGGCTGAGCACAGCCTTGCCCCTGCGGCGTTTCGCAGTCTGTCGGCTCAGGAGACGGTGCATGCAGTCCTGGCTGCAGTCTGTCGCAATGGGCTTGGCCCGGGTGCGCGCAGCGGGGTATCGTTGTTTGAGTTAACCTGCCGCGCTTGCGCCAACTGCCCTTTATTCAACCATTCAAGGCCATGACTGAAATGAACCAATCTACCCTGGGTACCCGTTCGCGGCGACGCTTGCCAGTCTGGCTGGGCGTGCTGGCCTTGCTGTTGCTGGCTGGCGTTGGCAGTTTTGTCTATACCAAGAATGGTGCGGCCAAGGCCAGCGATGCGCTCAAGAAAGACAGCCCACCGGTCACTCTTGAGTTTGCCCCGGGCGACATTGCCACCGTGGTGGTGCAACCGCTGACGCGGCACCTGGCCATCAGCGGATCGTTGACCCCGGTAACGCAGGCCACGGTGAAGTCCAGCGTCAGCGGCCTGGTGCAGCGCATGGCCGTGCGTGAGGGCCAGGTGGTGCGCCAGGGTGACATCCTGGCAACCATGGACACCACCGATGCGCGCTCGCGCCTGGATGCGGCCTTGGCAGACCAGGCCGAGCGCCGCGCACGGCTGGACATTGCCGCGCGCAACCGCGACACCAACCAGAGCCTGCTGGCGCAGAACTTCATTTCGCAAAACGCCTTCGACCAGCTGCAAAGCACCTACCAGGCGGCGTTGGCGGCGGTGCAGTGGGCCGATGCCCAGGTCAAGCTGGCACGCCAGAGCATGGCCGATGCGGTGGTGCGCGCACCGCTGGCGGGTACCGTGGCCAGGCGGCTGGTCAACGAGGGCGAGCGCCTGATACCTGATACGCCGATGCTGCAACTGGTGGATTTGGCGCGCCTGGAGCTTGAAGCCACCGTGCCCGCATCGGATGTGGCGCAGATTGCACCGGGGCAAGACGTGCGGATGACGGTCGATGGCTTTGGCCAGCGCCAGTTTGCCGGCAAGGTGCAGCGCATCAACCCGACGACCGAGCCAGGAACGCGCGCCATCAAGCTGTTTGTATCGGTGCCCAACCCCGATGCCAGCCTGCGCGGCGGCATGTTTGCGCAAGGCGCGGTGCTGGTGGCGCAGTCGGCCAGCGTGCCGGTGCTGCCGCTGAGTGCGGTGTTTGAAGAGGCCGGCCAGGCCTATGTGTTTGCCGTGGAGGCCGGCAAGCTGACCAAGCCAGCGGTTGCGCTGGGCTTTCGCGACGAAGCCAGCGGTCTGGCCGAGGTTCGCTCAGGCGTGGCCAACGGCGCGGCGGTGGTGCGTGTGCGCATGACCGGGCTCAAGCCCGGAGCCCCAGCCGTGCTGCTGCCCAAACCCTGAAAGCCGCCCATGTGGATCACCAAAACCAGTATTAACCAGCCCGTTTTTGCCACCATGGTGATGCTGGCGCTGATGCTGCTGGGCATCATTTCGTACAACCGGCTGGGTGTGGAGCAAATGCCCGATATACAGGTGCCGGGTATCTGGGTGCAAGTGCGCTACCCCGGTGCCTCGCCCGAGCAGGTTGAAGCCGATCTGGTCAAGCCCATGGAAGAGGCGGTCAACACCATCACCGGGGTGCGCACCTTGTATGGCAACGCGTTTGAGGGCAGGGGCGAACTGTGGGTCGAATTTGAACTCGCCACCGACATGACCCAAGCGGTGCAGGACGTGCGCGACAAGGTGGCGCAACTGCGCCCGTCGTTCCCCAAAGATGCCAAAGACCCCTTGATTGTGCGTGGCCAGTTTGACGGGGCCGAGCCGATCTCCACCTACGCGGTGATGTCCAAAACGCGCAGCCTGCGTGAACTCTCGACGCTGGCCGACCAGCAAATTGTCAAGCGTTTGCAGGGCGTCTCCGGTGTCGGGCAGGTCAGTCTGGACGGCAGCGTACAGCGCCAGGTGCAAATCCAGCTCAAACCCCAGCAACTGCTGGCGTATCAGGTGGGGGTCGATGAGGTGCTGGCGGCCATTCGCGCGGCCAACCAGGACATGCCCGCCGGCAGCCTGCGCGCCGACACGCAAGAGCAACTGGTGCGCATTGAGGGCAAGCTGCAAAGCGTGGCCTCGTTTGCCAAGATCATTGTGGCGCGCCGTGCCGGCAGCCCGGTGCTGCTGGAGCAGGTGGCCAGCGTGAGCGACGGTGAACGCGAGCTGCAGTCGATTGGCCGTGTCAATGGCGAACCGGCACTGACCCTGCGCATCTTCAAGACCCAGGATGCCAACCTGGTGGCCGTGGCCGAGGAGCTTGAGCAAACCATTGACAAGCTGCGCAAACAGCTGCCGCCCGAGGTGGAAGTGCGCGTCATCTCAGAGAACGCCAGCTACGTGAAAAGCTCGCTCAACGCCGTCAAGCACACCATCATTGAAGGGGGTTTGCTGACGATCTTGATTGTTTTCCTGTTCTTGCATTCGTGGCGCAGCACCATCATCACCGGCGTGACGCTGCCGATTTCGGTGCTGTCCACCTTCATTGCCATGTACGCCTTTGGCTTCACCATCAACGCCGTGACGCTGATGGCCTTGTCGCTGTGCATTGGCTTGCTGATTGACGACGCGATTGTGGTGCGCGAAAACATCGTGCGCCATGTCGGCATGGGCAAAAGCCACCTGGATGCGGCGCGCGACGGCACCGAGGAAATTGGCCTGGCGGTGCTGGCCACCACGCTGGCGATTTGTGCCGTGTTCATTCCGGTGGCGTTCATGACCGGCATCATCGGACGCATCTTTTTTCAGTTTGGCATCACGGTGACGGTGGCGGTGCTGGTGTCCTTGTTTGTCAGTTTCACGCTGGACCCGATGCTGTCGTCGGTCTGGAAAGACCCGGTCGCCACCCGGTTTTCCAGGCTGCCGTGGCTGGGCCGGGTGATGGAAGGCGTGGAGCACCGGGTGGAATGGCTGCACCAGGTGTATGGCCGTCTGCTTGAGCGTTGCCTGCAGCGGCGCAAAACCACCCTGGCAGTGGCCGCTTTGATTTTTGTCGGCAGTCTGGGGCTGGTGCCGCTGGTGGGCGGAGAGTTCATGCCAAAGACCGACGAGGGCGTTTTCTCGCTCAAGGTCAAAACGCCGGTGGGCTCCAGCCTGGGCTATACCGACGGCAAGGTTCGCCAGGTGGAAGCGGCGATTGGCAGCTTTCCAGAAATCGCGCTGATCAGCACCACGGTCGGCGGTGGCAGCCGCAACGAGGCCGAATTGCTGGTCAAGCTGACGGATGTCAAAAAAACCGGCCGTCGGCCACAAACCGAAGTCGAAAAAGCGGTGCGTGAGCGGCTCAAACGCATTGCCGGCATCGAACTCTCGGTGGGTTTCAACAAGCCGATCTGGATCAACCTGATTGGCCCGGCATCTGCTGAGTTGCCGGTTTTGCTCGACGGCATCATGGCCAAGATTGGCGCGGTCAAGGGCGTGGTGGACCTGGAACACAGCCTGCAAACGGCCAACCCGGCCGTCGTCATCAAGGTCAATCAGGCGGTGGCCAGTGACCTGGGGCTGTCGCTGGAGCGCATTGGCATGGCGCTGCGGCCGCTGGTCAACGGCGACCTGGTCAGCACCTGGCTGGCCCCTGACGGCCAGAACTACGAGGTGAACGTGCAGCTGCCCGCCACCGGCCGCCAGCGCCTGGCCGACCTGGGTGATTTGTTCATTGCCACCGGCCGGCTCGATGCCAGCGGTGCGCCGCTGATGGTGCCGCTGCGCCAGGTGGTGGAGTTTGTGCCGGCCAGCAGCCCGCAGGTCATCAAACGCCAGGACCTGGAGCGCCGCGTTGGCATTTATGCCGGTGTCGAGGGCCGCCCCGCTGGCGACGTGGCCAAAGAGGTGACCGATGTGGTCAAGGCCATCGCGCTGCCGCCGGGTTACCGCTTTGACATCAAGGGCGAGGCCGAGCAAAACGCCGAGGCCGGTAGCGCAGCGCTGGTGGCGCTGGGGCTGGCGGTGGTGTTCATCTATTTCATTCTGGCCTCGCAATTTGCCAGTTTCTTGCAGCCGGTGGCGATCATGGCCTCGCTGCCGTTTACGTTGGTGGGGGTGATGGCCGCGCTGATCGTCACTGGCTCAACGCTGAACCTGTTTTCCGTCATCGGTTTCATCATGCTGATGGGGCTGGTGGTGAAAAACGCGATTTTGCTGGTGGACTTTGCCAACCATTCACAACGCGCTGGCATGGCGCAGTTTGACGCGGTGCGCAATGCCGGTCAGGTGCGGCTGCGCCCGATCCTCATGACCACGCTGGCGATGATCTTTGGCATGTTGCCGATGGCCATTGGCGCAGGCGAGGGCGGCGAATCACAAGCGCCTATGGGCCGGGCGGTGATTGGCGGGCTGATCACCTCCACCCTGCTGACGCTGGTGGTGGTGCCGGTGCTCTACACCTACCTGGACAACCTGCCGCGCTGGTGGGCACGGCGCTGGGGGCAGTCCGTCAGCGTCATGTCCTGAAAAATATCAAAACAGGAGCTGTTAGCGCTTGTATGACAGGGGCTGGAGGCACTTTTTGACCATGATTTGAATCTGCATTGGCCGAGCTGGCCGATGGTTGTGCCGCTGGCAGCCAGCAGCTCACAATGGCCGCAATTTGCGTAACATTCAATTATCCGGGCACTTGAGCCCGAATCGCCAACCTGCAAGGAGCATCACCATGCAACCCGCTTTCATTCAATGCCAACCCGACATCATGGGTGGCACGCCTGTGTTTGCCGGCTCGCGCGTTCCCGTCCACACGCTGGTGGAATACTTGCAGGCCGGCGAAACCATCGACGATTTTCTGGAAGGCTTTCCAACGGTTGATCGCAGTAAAGTGCTGGCTTTTCTTGAGGCGGCAGAGCGTTACGCCAGTCTGGCCCAGGCCTGAAACCCATGCGCGTTTTGCTCGACGAATGCGTGGATTGGCGCTTGCTGCGCGACCTGACCGGACATGATGTCAAAACGGCACGCCAGATGGGTTGGTCCGAACTGAAGAATGGCAAGTTGCTGCGGCTTACGGCTGGCGGGAGATGAATGGCTGTGGCTTTGGACCGCGCAGTGGCTGGCTTTGGCGACCTCCT
>JAIFMT010000023.1 GCA_020048295.1 Rhodoferax sp. | reverse complement strand
GCCCGTTTTTCAACATTGTTGTGGCTGACAAGCGCCATCGCCGCGATGGCCGCTTCATTGAGCGCATTGGTTTTTACAACCCGATTGCCACTGCCAACGAAGAAAGCATCCGTATCGCCCAAGACCGCCTGACCTACTGGCGCAGCGTGGGTGCCCAGGCTTCGCCCACGGTGGAGCGTCTGGTCGATCAAGCGGCCAAAAAAGCCGCCTGAGTGGTTTGATGTTGCCCGGCCTGGAGGCTGCCGAATTGCCGGCAGATGCGATTGAGGTTGGGCGCATCGCCGATGCCTGGGGCATCAAGGGCTGGTTCAAGGTCTTGCCCTACAGCGCCGATCCCGAGGCGCTTTTTTCTTCCAAACGCTGGTTTTTGTTGCCCGCTGAAAAAGGCGCAAAAACGTTCACGGGCGTTGGCAAGCTTGCCATCAAGGAAGCCAAAACACATTCTGACGGCGTGGTCGCCTGCGCACACGAGGTGGACGACCGCAGCGCTGCCGACTTGCTGCGCGGCGCCCGGGTGTTTATTTCCCGCGCCAGTTTTCCAACCGCGCAAAAGGACGAGTACTACTGGGTGGACTTGCTTGGGCTGGAGGTGGTCAACCGAGAAGGCATTGCGCTGGGGCAGGTGCGCGATTTGCTCTCCACCGGCCCGCAAACCGTATTGGTCATTGACTACCTGCAAGACGGCCAGTTGCTGCAGCGCATGATTCCGTTTGTTTCTGTTTATATTGACGATGTTGATTTGAATGCGCGGCGCATTCTGGTGGACTGGCAAGCCGACTACTGATCTGCCCTGCCCAATCAATTGCCATGCGCTTTGATGTCGTTACGCTTTTCCCTGAATTGTTCGCGCCTTTTCTGACCACCGGCATCACGCGCCGGGCGTTCGAGTCGGGGCAGGTCGATGTTCGGCTGAACAATCCACGCGATTTCGCTGCTGGCAATTACCGCCGCATTGACGACCGCCCCTTTGGCGGTGGCCCGGGCATGGTGATGATGGCCGAGCCGCTCGATCAATGTCTGACCGCCATTCGGGCGCAGCGCGGCGAAGCGGTGCCCGTTGCGCTGTTCTCCCCACTGGGGCAACCCTTGAGCCACGCCCTGGTTAGCCGCTGGTCGAATAGTCAAGGCGCAATTCTGTTGTGTGGCCGCTACGAAGGCATTGACCAGCGCTTGATTGACGCGCACGTCACCGAACAGATCAGCCTGGGCGACTTTGTGCTGTCGGGCGGCGAAATTGCCGCCATGGCCTTGCTCGATGCCGTGGCTCGGCTGCAGCCCGGCGTGCTGGGGGATGCCGACAGCCACGCGTTGGACAGTTTTAACCCGGCGCTGGACGGCTTGCTGGACTGCCCGCACTACACCCGGCCCGAAAGCTGGCAGGGCAGGGACGTGCCCGCGGTGTTGCTGTCGGGTCACCATGAGCGTATCGAGCGCTGGCGCCGCGACCAGCGGCTGGCCCTGACCGCACGGCTGCGCCCGGAGTTGATTCGGCTGGCCAGAAGCCAGGGGCGTCTGAGTGCAGCGGACGAAGCCACGCTTCTCGCGCTATACTAGCGGGCTAACCGATCCTCTGCAAATCCGCTGGGTTACAAATTTTTACCCGGCATTTCCCAATCCTGGTGATGGCATTGGCATGATCATAGAAAGCAAAACATGAACCTGATTCAAATCCTTGAGCAAGAAGAAATTGCTCGCTTGAACAAAACCATCCCCGAGTTTTCCCCCGGCGATACCGTGGTCGTCAGCCTGAACGTGGTTGAAGGTACGCGCAAGCGGATCCAGGCCTACGAAGGCGTGGTGATTGCCAAGCGCAACCGTGGTCTCAACAGCGGCTTTACGGTACGCAAGATTTCCAGCGGCGAAGGTGTTGAGCGCACCTTTCAGACCTACAGCCCGCTGATCGCCGGCATCGAAGTCAAGCGCCGTGGCGACGTGCGCCGCGCCAAGCTGTACTACCTGCGTGAGCGCAGCGGCAAGTCGGCACGTATCAAGGAAAAACTGCCAGCGCGCAAGGTGGCCGTGGCTTCTTAAAGTCAGCCCCCCGTGCAAAAAAGCCGCCTGCTGGTGACAGTGGCGGTTTTTTTACGCCTGTGCAGTCCTGATGCAGATTGACCGGACTGCCCCAATGCCGCAAGCCAAGCCTCCAACCATCGATCCGCGTGGCGTCCCGGTGACGCAGGTGGACACCCATTTGCCGGCGGTTTCACCAGCCGCACTGGCAGCAGCGGCCTTGCAAGCGCGCTTTGCGCAGCCGCCGCCCTGGCAACCCGAACTGATTGCCGAGAAAAAGTTCATGGAGCGCCCACCGATGCGCGCAGCCGTGCTGATCCCGATCGTGCTGCATGCCACCCCCACCGTCTTGCTGACGCAGCGCACCGCCCACTTGTCCACCCATTCCGGGCAGATTGCCTTTCCCGGTGGCAAGGTGGATGCAGCCGATGCCGATGCCACTGCCGCCGCCCTGCGCGAAGCTGAAGAAGAGGTGGGCTTGCAGCACCGCTTTGTGCAGGTGCTTGGCGAGTTACCGCTCTACACCACCGGCTCGTCGTTTCTGGTGACACCGGTGGTGGCGCTGGTCAACCCGGGGTTTTGCCTGAGCCCCAATGCACACGAGGTGGCCGATGTGTTCGAGGTACCGCTGGCCTATCTGATGAACCCGGCGCACCACCGGCATCACCAGGTCGAATGGCAGGGGGTGCAGCGGCACTGGCTGTCCATGCCCTATCAGGATGGCGGCACCGAGCGCTTTATCTGGGGTGCAACGGCCGGTATGTTGCGCAACTTTTACCGCTTTCTGATCGCCTGAGACGTCGGCTGGTGCAGTGCAGCCGCTATGATCATTGCATGAGCTTTATCTCGGTCCTATTTGCCTTGCTGCTGGAGCAGGCCAAGCCGCTGGCACGCGGCAACCCGATCCACGCCGTCATGCGCGCCTGGGTGCGCTGGTGTACGCATAATTTTGACGCAGGGCGGCCGTTTCATGGCTGGCTGGCCTGGGGTTTGGCGGTGGGCGGCCCGGCGCTGCTGGCGCTGCTGATTTACTGGCTGCTTGGCACTTTTGTCGGCTGGTGGCTGGCGGTGGTGTGGAGTGCGCTGGTCTTGTACGCGGCACTTGGGTTTCGCCAGTTCAGCTCGCATTTCACCAAGATCCGTGATGCGTTGGCCAGCGACGACGATGCCCGTGCCACGCAGCTGTTGGCCAACTGGCAGCACATCGATGCGCGTGGCATGCCGCGCAATGTGATTCTGGCCCGGGTGATCGAATTCTCGGTCCTGGCGGCGCACCGCCATGTGTTTGGCGTGCTGGCCTGGTTTTCGGTACTGGCGGCGTTTGGGCTGGGGCCGACGGGGGCGGTGTTGTACCGCCTGGCCGAATTTGTCGTGCGCTACTGGCAGCACAAGAGCAATGCGCACTTTCAGCCGGTCAGCCCGGCCTTGCAAAACAACGCCCGCCGCTTGTGGTTGCTGATGGACTGGCTGCCAGCGCGCGCCACCGCCATTGGCTTTGCCGTGATGGGCAATTTTGAGGAAGCCATTGACGGCTGGCGGCGCTACGCCGAGCGCGCCGATGCCAGCAACGACGGCCTGGTGCTGGCAGCAACGGCCGGTGCGGTCAACATCGCCTTGACCGGTTTCGGTCCGCTGCCAGAGCCAGGCGGTGTCGGCCAGCAGGCGTTCAGTCCCGACGCTTCCGATGCCGGCCGCCCTTTGCCCGAACTGCCACACCTGGCCGTGGTGGTAGGCCTGGTGTGGCGCACCGTGGTGATGTGGATCGTGCTGCTGGCCTTGCTGACGCTGGCGCGTCTGCTGGGCTAGATTTATAACAAATCAGGCTCTAGCCCTTACTGGATGTGCGCTGACAGCTATAAAATATATAACTACAACATGGTCATGAATTTTTGTAGTCCAGTGCTGGCGCAGCTGGTGCCGTATGTGCCCGGCGAGCAGCCCAAGATTGCCAACCTGGTCAAGCTCAACACCAACGAAAACCCTTACCCACCCTCGCCACACGTGGTGGCGGCCATCATCCGGGCGGCGCAGCAGGGGTTGCAGTTGTATCCCGACCCTGATGCTGGCCCCTTGCGGCAAGCCATTGCGGCACACCACCGGCTGGCTGAGTCGCAGGTGTTTTTGGGCAACGGCTCTGATGAGGTGCTGGCACATGCCTTTTTTGCCTTCTTCCAGCACGCTTGTCCGCTGTTGATGCCCGATATCAGTTACAGCTTCTACCCGGTGTATTGCCGTCTGTACGGCATTGCGGCACAGACCGTGCCCCTGACCGACGAGCTGCGGCTCAATGTGGCTGACTACGCCCGGGCGCAAACGATGCCGGTTGCCGGTGTGGTGATCGCCAACCCGAATGCGCCCACCGGCATTGGCTTGCCGCTGTCCGACATCGAGGCGCTGCTGCAGCTGCACCCCGGCCGCGTGGTGCTGGTGGATGAGGCGTACGTGGATTTTGGTGGGCAAAGTGCTGTGGGTCTGATTGCCCGCTATCCGAACCTGCTGGTGGTTCACACCCTGTCCAAATCACGCTCACTGGCCGGCTTGCGCATTGGCTATGCGTGTGCCCAGCCGCACCTGATTGAGGCGCTGCAGCGGGTCAAAAACAGTTTCAATTCCTACCCGCTGGACCGACTGGCGATTGCTGGCGGCGTGGCAGCATTTGCCGATGGCGCGTATTTTGAGCAGACCTGCCGTGCCGTGATGGACAGCCGTGAAGGCCTGGTGCTGGCGCTGGAAGACCTGGGCTTTGCCGTGCTGCCGTCGCAG
Source organism: Rhodoferax sp. (assembly GCA_020048295.1). Next base: position 391 of record JAIFMT010000023.1, on the reverse strand, counting down.
GCCAATTTTGTTTTTGCCCGCCATGCGACGTACCACGCCATTGATTTGGCTGCCGCACTGCGCGCGCAGGGTGTGCTGGTGCGGCACTTCACGCAGCCACGCATTGACGAGTATTTGCGCATCAGCGTGGGCACACCGCAGCAGTGCGACCAGCTGGTGCAGGCCTTGGCACAGGTGCTTGAGTCGGGTCATTGACAGGCCGGTGTGCCGTGGCCTGCTTGCCCGGACGATCAGGCTGCTACCCCGGCTGATTAAAAGTGGGTGCTGGGTGGCTTGGTGCCCGCTCAATAACGCCTGACCTGTTTCAGTTCGGCATACAAGTCACTGTATATTTTGTAGCGGTTAGCGCTTATTCCATAGGGGCTAGAGGCCGATTTAATCATTGATATCA
>JAIFMT010000234.1 GCA_020048295.1 Rhodoferax sp. | reverse complement strand
AATTTGCCGGGTGTGACCCGGGTGGCATCGGTGCAGATTTACGAGCATGTCGAGGCCATGGAATACCTGGACGCACATCGGCTGTCGGCGGTGATGCTGGTGTTCTCGTTTTTGGTGCTGCTGGCGCTGTACGTTTGGCGACCCAGTCCGAAGAGGGGTGGTTGACATGGGCGGTATTCAAGCCCGTTTCAAAGTCGACTGGCCCGACTTCACGCTGGATGTGGACCTGGACTTGCCCGCCCGCGGTGTCACAGCGCTGTTTGGCCACTCGGGTTCTGGCAAAACCACGCTGCTGCGCTGTATCGCCGGGTTGGAACGCGCACCTTTGGGACGCCTGAGCGTCAATGACGTGGTCTGGCAAAACGACGTGCCCAAGGCACCGCCCGGTGGCCACTGGCTGCCCACGCACCGGCGACCGCTGGGCTATGTGTTTCAGGAAGCCAGTTTGTTCCCCCACCTCACTGTGATGGGCAATCTGCGTTACGGCTTGCAGCGCAGTGTTGGTGCGGCACGCGTCAGTCTGGATCAGGCGATTGAATTGCTCGGCATCGGTCATCTGCTTGGCCGCAAGCCTGACCAGTTGTCCGGTGGTGAGCGCCAGCGGGTGGGCATGGCGCGTGCCTTGGCGTTAAGCCCCAGCCTGTTGTTGATGGATGAGCCGCTGGCGGCGCTGGATCTCAAACGCAAGCAGGAAATTTTGCCCTATCTACAGCGGCTGCATGCCGAGCTGGACATTCCGGTGCTGTATGTCAGCCATTCACCCGACGAAGTGGCACGGCTGGCCGACCACATTGTGGTGCTGGATGCGGGGCGAGCGGTGGCAGCCGGGCCACTGAAGGACACCCTGGCGCGGCTGGATTTGCCGATTCACCTGGGTGAAGATGCCGGCGTGGTGCTGGATGCGGTGGTGGCCGAGCGCGACGCGCAGTGGCACCTGGCGCGGGTGACATTCTCTGGTGGCAGCCTTTGGGTGCGTGACGATGGCCATGCGCTGGGACAGGCGGTGCGCGTGCGGATTTTGGCGCGCGATGTCAGCATTGCGCTGCAAAAAATCAGCCACAGCAGTATCCAGAATGGGCTGAGCGCGACTGTGGACGAGATCGCCGACGACCATCACCCAGCCCAGGCGCTGGTGCGTTTGATGGCGGGCGACACCCCCATATTGGCACGGCTGACGCAGCGTGCCGTTGCCAGCCTGCGTCTGTCACGCGGGTTGCCGGTCTGGGTGCAGGTGAAGTCGGTGGCACTCATCGGGTAACGCAGGGTTGGTGTGACGCGGCTTGTCGCTAGAGGCCAGCCTCTAGTGCTGCAACGGCCAGTGCCGCCACAATGGCCGGCATGACCACGCCCAAACCCTCAAAAAACAACATCCGCCATTTGCACGCCTCTGACTTGCGTGCCACTGCATTGCTGGCAACCCAGGCCACCCTGGCGGTGACCGCCATCACCGAAGGCGTTCACCAGTCGGTGTGGCGCACACTGGGTGCGCCCGGCGGTGATGCGCCCGGGCAAACACGCGGGCTGACCGGACTGATTTACCAAAGCATCCACGGAGTCACGCGGCTGATAGGGCAGGGCGTGGCCAAGGCGCTGACCAAACTGGAGCCTCTGCTGCAGCGGCTTGAAGGCCAGCCGCAAGAGTCACCCGAGCGGGCGGCTGTGATTGCGGCGCTCAATGGGGTGATGGGTGACCGCCTGCAAGCCAGCGGCAACCCGCTGGCGATTGCCATGACGCTTCGCAATAGTGAGCATAGTGCGCTTTCTGCACGAGGGCTAGAGGTCAATTTGACATATATTTCCGAATCACCTGCGGCTGGCACCAGGCTGCTGCTGGTGATGCACGGCCTGTGCATGAACGACCTGCAATGGCATGCAACCCACCAGGGCCAGGGTGTGAACCACGCAGAGACCTTGGCGCAGACGCTGGGCTACACCCTGGTTTACCTGCGCTACAACACCGGCTTGCATGTGTCGCAAAACGGTCAGTTGCTGGCAACCGAGCTGGAGACACTGATCAGCCGCTGGCCTGTGCCATTGACCGAACTCAGCGTGCTGGCGCACAGCATGGGCGGACTGGTGATGCGTAGCGCCGTGCACGACGCCACGCAAGCTGGCCTGCACTGGCCCAAGCTGCTGAAAAACATTGTTTTCCTGGGCACGCCGCACCATGGTGCGCCGCTGGAGCGTGCCGGCAACTGGGTGGATGTGATTCTGGGCAGCACACCGTACAGTCGGCCGTTTGCCAAGCTGGGGCAATTGCGCAGCGCCGGGGTCACCGACTTGCGATACGGCCATGTGCTGAATGCCGATTGGCAAGGGCATGACCGTTTTCACCGCAAGCCCGACAGCCGGCAGCACTTGCCGCTGCCTGCCAGCGTGGCCTGTTTTACTGTGGCTGCCACCGTGGCTGGCCAGCGCAGCAAAGTGGCCGACCGGCTGGTGGGCGACGGCCTGGTGCCACTGCACAGCGCGCTTGGCGTGCATGACGATGCGGCGCGGCACCTGGTTTTTGCGCCAGAACGCCAACGCATCGTATACCGCACCAACCACATGCAATTGCTAAGCAGCCCATTGGTCACCCAGCAACTGCTGGACTGGCTGACGCCTCCGGGTGCATCTGATGCGGCGTAAACTGCCCATCCTTCGCAACCCGCACCTTTCCATCTTATGCATACCTTGCCTGCGCTACCCTGCTATCTGAATGGTGAATTCACCACCCTGCCCAACGCCAAAATCAGCGTGATGGACCGGGGCTTTATTTTTGGTGATGGGGTGTACGAGGTAGTGCCGGTGTACCAGGGGCAACTGTTTCGATTTGCCAACCACATGGCGCGGCTGGAGCGCAGCCTCAAAGAGCTGCGCATTGTCAACCCCATGAGTCGCGACCAATGGTCCGGTGTTGCCCTGCAATTGATAGCATACTACGCAGATTCCATAGGGGCTGAAGCCAAAAATACCGACCAACTGATCTATATCCAGATCACCCGTGGCGTGGCCATGCGCGACCATGTCATGACCGAGGGCATCGCGCCTACCGTGTTTGTCATGACCAATGTGATGAAACCACCCAGCCAGGTGCAGCGCGAAAACGGTGTGGCCTGCGTGACAGCTGACGATTTTCGCTGGGCAAAAGCGCACATCAAGGCCACCAGCCTGCTCGGTGCGGTGTTTGCCCGCCAGATCAGCTTTGATGTGGACGCGGTTGAGACGGTGATGTTTCGCGATGGCTACCTGAGCGAAGCCGCCGCCTGCAATGTCTGGATCGTCAAAGAGGGCCGGGTCATCGGCACCCCCAAAGACAACTTGGTGCTCGAGGGCATTCGGTATGGGCTGATCGAAGACATTTGCATCAAGCAGGGCATTGCTTTTGAGCTGCGGCGTGTGACGCGCGCTGAAGTCATGGCCGCTGACGAGGTGCTGTTGTCATCAGCCACCAAAGAGGTGCTGCCCGTCACGCTGCTCGACGGCCAGCCGGTGGGCAGCGGTGCGCCTGGTCCGGTGTACGCGCGGCTTTTTGCGGGTTATCAGGAGGCCAAGGCCGACGCGCTGCAAACGCCCGCGTGACATCAAGAAGCAACTTGACAGCATGGAAGTCAATTCGGGAGGATGGGATGGCTGCACTGACAATTCGAAATGTGGATGACGCGATCAAGTCTGCCTTGCGGGTGCAGGCCGCCCAGCGTGGGGTGTCGATGGAAGAAGAGGCGCGCTGCATTTTGCGCGATGCGCTCACACGCGCGGCGTCACCCGCGCCCATGGGTCAGCGCTTGTTGCACCGCTTTGCTGGTGTAACCGGTGACGACTTTGCCTTGCCGCAACGCCAGCCGCCACGCAGCTTGGCGCTTGAAGACTGAACGCCCATGCTGCTGCTAGATACCAACGTGCTGTCCGAGTTCATGCGACAGCAACCCGCGCCGCAGGTGGTGGCCTGGCTGAATGCCCAGTCCGCGCCGTCGTTGTTTACCTGTGCCATCAGTCGTGCGGAAATCGAACTGGGCCTGGCACGGATGCCTGCAGGAAAACGGCAACTGGCGTTGGCACAGTCCGCGCACGCCATGTTCGATGCCGAGTTCACTGGCATGAGCTTGCCCTTTGACGATGCCGCTGCAGTTCATTACGCTCGGGTGGTGGCGGTTCGCAATCGCGCCGGCCACCCCATCAGTGTGGAAGATGCCCAGATTGCAGCCATCGCGCTAGCCCACAACCTGGAATTGGCCACACGTCATGTCGCCGATTTCATGGGCATCGAGGGGCTGACAGTGATTGACCCCTGGCAATTTAGCCCCTGAGCCAGACATTCACCCGAAGCTGCCATGCCCCTGTCCTGGAACGAAATCAAATCCCGCGCTTTGAGTTCCCCCTGGACCGATCTGCCCGGTTTTTGCATGAAAAATCAGTCTACAGCCCAAGTAAAGAAAGCGTAAGAAGCTATTTAATCCATAGCTAAAGTGGCGTTGGATGCCCGCATTCTGCGCGAGCTTGGTGAAGTGATGACTGACAACTTATCCTTGATTGAAAGGGCATGGAATGAACATTTCTCCTGAATCAGTTCGTTTCGATGACGCCTTGTGGGCGAACCTCTCCGATGGGCGTGTGGCGTGGGTCAGCACGGCCTTGACCCATACCAGCGCTGGCTTGAACGCAATCTTCAGCGCCGCGCTCGGCTGTCAGGTGATGGCGCTGCAAGTGTGCCTGACCGGCCTGTTAGTCTGCTACGAGTGGGGTATGCGGCTATGGGTGCGCATAGGCAGAGTGCCATCTGGCGCACGCTTGCTGTCTGCCTGCTGACAGTGCGGAGTACACTCGCGCGGTCGTTCGAAAACGCCTGTCGGCAGGTTTTGTCACTCACCATAAGGAGATTTTCATGAAATTCAAATACATTGCGGCTGCCGTGTTGGCCTCTGCTGCGCTCGTCGGCACCGCCAGTGCCCAGCAGTTCTTCCGCATTGGCACCGGTGGCACAGCCGGTACTTATTACCCGGTGGGCGGCATGATCGCCAACGCGGTGTCGCAGCCCGGCAAGATCATTGCCACCGCGCAGGCCAGCAATGGCTCGCTGGGCAATGTCAATGGCATTGCCGCTGGCGCCATGGAAGCCGGTTTCAGCCAGTCAGACGTGGCCACCTGGGCGCAAACCGGTACCGGCATTTTTGAAGGCAAACCCAAGGTGGCTG
>JAIFMT010000087.1 GCA_020048295.1 Rhodoferax sp. | reverse complement strand
TATTGGGATGGGTGGGCTTGAATCTGGCGCTAAACACGATTGCCGTGGCGCTGCTGTTCAATGCGTCGGACCGTCTGGCCTGGCTGTGGTGTGCCACGATGGGGGTCAGCGCTTTGCTTATTCTGGCCTGGCGCTGGCGGCGGGCGCTGCGGGTGGCATGCATGCTGCCTGCGGGGCGTGCCGACTGACTGCTGTTCAAGCACTCAATCACGGGTGCAGTGGCGTGATGATGTGCCAGAGAATGGCATTGCTGCGGCTAACGTGATGCTCCATAGCGATGCTTTGGCAAGTCCCTCACATTTATATAAAATTCGCCTGTAGCCCTTTTACAGCATGCGCTGACAGCTATTTTGTTTGAAGCATGCTGGCCCCATCGGTCAGGCTGGCCAGCGTCACAATCACGCTTTCATGACTTTTCAATCAAGCGTCAAGCCATGTCCATGACCGCTGCTGCCGTGCCGTTGTGTGTTTGCAACGCGCCTAGGCGCTGCCAGGTGGTCGCTGAACTGCCGCGCAACAGCATCGGCAGGGTGCAAAAGAATCTGCTGCGCAGCCACTTTATAGGCGTCGAAACCAAGTAGAGTTTAGGCATCAGAATGACCCGGAGACTGCGATGAAAGTGATACAACAGCTACTGCGCGAGCCGACCGATGTCAGCGCAGCGCTGACCACCCTGCAGGGCGTGGCACCCCAATTGCTGCTGGTGTTTGGATCGGCCACCTGGCTGGGTGCAGTGGCGGCACCCCTGGCCAGCCAGTTTCCGGCGGCGATCCGGCTGGGTTGCACCACAGCCGGTGAGATTTCGAGTCAGGGTGTCAGTGACGGCAGCTGCGTGATCACCGCCGTGCAATTTGACAGCACCCAATTGCGGGCGGTCAGCACACCGCTGGCAAGCATGCAGGATTCACAGGCGGCCGGGCGGGCGCTGGCCGCGCAGTTGCCGCGTGAGGGTTTGCGCGCCATGCTGGTGCTGGGACAAGGTGTCAACATCAACGGCAGCGCCATGATCGCCGGCCTGACGCAGGCATTGGGGCCGGATATTTTGATTACGGGTGGACTGGCGGGAGACAACGCAGCATTCAGGCAGACTTTTGTGCTGACGGATGGCGGGGTCGCCAGCGACCAGCTCGCGGGGCTGGGTTTTTACGGTGACCAACTGCAGGTGTCGCACGGCTCGTTTGGTGGCTGGGAGCCGTTTGGCCCAGCGCGCAAAGTCACCCGTTGTGACCACAATGTGCTGTTTGAGCTCGATGGTGAGCCGGCACTGGAGGTCTATAAGCGCTATTTGGGCGAACACGCCAAAGGCTTGCCCGCCTCGGGCCTGTTGTTTCCCTTCGCGATGCTGGGCCGCGACCACGCCGAGATCGGCTTGCTGCGCACCATTTTGGCCGTCGATGAAGCACACGGCAGTCTGACGCTGGCAGGTGACATTGACAACGACGGGTATTTGCGGCTGATGCACGCCAGCACGCAGTCGCTGATTGATGGGGCACAAGCGGCTGCCGAAGCCGCCTGTCTCGAACTGTCGTCACCAGAGCAGAGCCTGGCGCTGCTGGTGAGTTGTGTTGGGCGCAAGCTGGTGATGGGCGGGCGGGTTGAGGAGGAGGTCGAGGCCGTGGCTGATGTGCTGGGGCAGGCGGCGGTGTTGACCGGCTTTTATTCTTATGGCGAGATCAGTCCGTTTTCAGATGAGCTGCAGTGCCGTCTGCACAATCAGACCATGACCATCACTTGCCTGACCGAACGGGCTGCACCGCACCACCGGCTGGCGGCCAGCGCGTTGTGAGTGTTTCGTTACATGCATAAATTACTGGCGCGTCAGACCCGGCGGGTGCTGGGCGTTGAAGAGCATCAACTGGCGCAGGTGCTGGCGGAACTGGCGACCTTGGCCAAGTCCGCTGGCGTCTCAGTCTCGGCGGCACGATTGCTTTCGGGTCTGCCTGCATTCTTTGCCCGTGTTGAAGAAGCGTATGAACAAAACGACCGTGATCTTGACCTGAAGACGCGCAGCCTGCAGCTCAGTTCAGTGGAGCTGTCGCACACCAACGACCGCCTGCGCCACGAGCTCGACAGCCGTACCCGGGCCATTGATTCGCTGCGCGAAACTGCCAGCAGCCTGATGCAGTATGTGGATGTGGACTTGCCCGAGCCGCAGGACGATAGCCTGGAGTCTTTGTCGCAGCTCATGTCTGAGCTGGTCAATCAACGTGAAATCAGCCAGCGTGACTTGCAGTCGGCCTTGTCCGATCTGGCCAAGCAGAAGTTTGCGCTGGACCAGCACGCCATTGTCAGCATGACCGACTTGTCAGGTGTCATTACTTATGCCAACGACAAATTTTGCGAGATCAGTGGCTACACCCGCGACGAGTTGCTGGGGCAGACGCATCGGCTGATCAACTCTGGTGTTCAGTCCAGAGATTTTTTCGACCACCTTTGGCAAACGATCTTGGCTGGCGAAGTCTGGCATGGTGAAATTTGCAATCGGGCCAAAGGCGGTGCGCTGTACTGGCTGCAGGCCACCATCGTGCCGTTGCTCGATGACCGGGGAGCGCCTGAGCAGTTCATTGCCATTCGCACCGACATCACGGCGCGCAAACAAATGCAGGCGGCCCTGGTCGAAACCGAAAGCCGGGTACGCCGCATCACCAACGCAGTGCCCGGTGTGGTTTATCAGTGCGAGGTGGGACAAAGCGGTATCCGTTTTACCTTTGTCAGTGACCGGCTGGCTGAAATTCGCGGGCTGGACCGGCAGGCGCTGCTGGCCGATGGCAGTCTGGCATTTGCGCAACTGCTGGAGGAAGACCGGGAGCGTTGTCTTGCGGCAGTGCACCAGGCAGCGGCCCGGCACGAACGCTGGCATGACGATTACCGCATCCGTCTGCCCGACGGCAGCTTGCGCTGGATTCGTTCCGAGATCAACCCTGAGCCGACACCCACCGCCAGCGGGGCCACGGTTTATACCGGTATCTGGCAGGATGTCACGCAACTCAAGGAGGCGGGTGACCGGCTGCGCGAGGTGACCGAGAGCATTCCGGTGGTGGTGTTCCAGTACCGGCTGTGGCCGGACGGGCGGCAGAATTTTCCGTTCTGCAGTTCGGTGTCGGAGCAAATTTGTGGCTTGCGGCCGGAAGATGTGATGGCCGACCCGGCAGCCTTCTTCTCGCAGGTGTTGGCCGATGACCAGGAGGCATTCGTTGAAGCGTTTGTGGCCTCGGCGCGCCACAATACCCAAATCTCGCTGGATTTCCGCATGCTGCACAAACACAGCGGCGAGGTGATCTGGGTGCATGGGGAGTCGATGCCCAAACAAGCGCCTGACGCAGGCGTGATCTGGAATGGCTATCTGGCAGATATCTCCAAAGCCCAGCATGCCTCAGAGGAATTGCGCCGCGCCAAGGAGGCCGCCGAGGTGGCGAACCAGGCCAAGTCAGATTTTCTGGCCAATATGAGCCATGAGATCCGCACGCCCATGAATGGTGTCATCGGCATGACCGATCTGGCGCTGGAAACCGATCTGACCAGCGAGCAGCGCGAGTACCTGGAAATTGTCAAGTCGTCATCGCATTTGTTGCTGCGGGTGATCAACGACATTCTTGACTTTTCCAAAATTGAGGCGGGCAAACTGTTGATCGAGACGATTTCGTTTGACCTGGGACGCGAGGTTCGTGAGTTGCTTAAAGCTCTGGCGATGCAGGCCCATGGCAAAGGCATCGAGCTGGTCAGCGACCTTGATCCGGCGTTGCCGTTGCAGGTGCTGGGCGACCCGGTGCGCCTGCGTCAGATATTGATGAATTTGCTGGGGAATGCGATCAAATTTACCGATCACGGTGAGGTCGTGCTGCGCATTGAAGCTGAGCCCGTCAGCCAGGCTGCCTTCCAGTTTCATTTTTCGGTGCAGGACTCGGGAGTGGGTATTGCGCCGTCGAAGCTGCAGAGCATTTTTGATGCTTTCTCTCAAGAGGACAGCAGCACCACCCGGCGTTTCGGTGGCACGGGCCTGGGTTTGTCGATTTCATCGCGTCTGGTGGAGGCGCTGGGGGGGCATATTTCAGTGCAGAGCGAACTTGGAAAAGGCAGCCGGTTTGACTTTTCGGTGCAGATGGCAATCGATCACCAGTCCCATCCTGCTGCCGGCGCTGGCATGAGTTTTCCGGGTTTGCGGGTGTTGCTGGTTGATGACCATCCCGTTGGCCGCAACGCGGTAACCCGGATGCTCGCGAGTCTGGGCGCGCAAACGTTTGCTGTGGCGGGCGCTGATGCTGCGTTGACACGCCTGCAGGCGGCAGAGTCAGACGCTGCTGAGTTTGATTTGCTGTTGCTGAGCGCACAACTACCGGGCATGGATGGGTTGACGCTGGCCCGTCATGCACAGGCATTGCCAGCGTGTGCCGAAGTGCCAGTCATTTTGATGGCAATGGCAGGACAAAAAACCGAAGGCCTGCGCAGTGACGAGGCTAGCCGGGTGACTATCTTGTCAAAGCCATTTGATCGTGATGCATTGGCGCAACTGCTCAGCCGTGTGCTTCAAAGTGAGCTGGCCAGCGCCACTGTGCCAGCCCCGTTGCCCGCGCCCCAGGATGAGCTGGCCGCGCTGGATATCTTGTTGGTGGAAGACAACCTGGTCAATCAAAAACTCGCCGTTGCGCTGCTGCAGCGCTGGGGTCATCAGGTGACGCTCGCCGGCGATGGGCAAGTGGCACTGGAACAACTGGCGCAACACCGCTTTGACCTGGTGCTGATGGACATGATGATGCCGGTGATGGACGGACTGGAGGCAACCCGACGTTACCGCGCCATGGAGCGGGGCTGGCACACGCCAATTGTGGCCATGACCGCCAACGCGATGCAGGGCGATCGGGACCGCTGTGTGCAAGCGGGCATGGATGATTACATCTCAAAACCCATCGACATGCGGGACCTCAGGCGCATCCTGCAGCAATATGCCCCGCACGCTGCGGCGCATGCCCAGGCCGATGCTCAACCGGCCAGCCAAGCAGTTGCTGCAGCGCTGGTCGATGGGCGGGCACCGGCGCCAGTTTTTGACTACCTTGCCGCGCTGAATGCCAGTGACCAGGAAGTGGTGGACATCATTGCAGAGATTTTCAGTGCCCTTGCAGCACGCGGCGCATGCGCTCAAAGGTAGCTTGGGCATGTTTGGTGCCAAGCCGGCGGTAACGTTGGCAGCGGAACTGGAAAAGCTGGCAGCGGATGGTCAACTGGCATCCTCAGCGCCACTGCGTTTGCTGGCCAGTGACAAACTCAACGCCCTGTGTGATCAGGTTGAGCGTTTACTGGCGGTGTTGCAGCGTCGATCAGGTTGACCCTCAGGTGTTACAGTTAATTGGCTTTGAAACTTGCGTTTGGCATATCAGGGCTGATTCGTGCAAACCCATCAAAAAGATTATTGACTATGTCATACCAGGTAGTGATTGTTGACGATGCGGAGATCAATCTCGTCCTGTTTCAGGCGCTGGTCAAGCGCATGGGTAACAGTGAGTCGATCACGTTCTCAGACGCTTTGCAGGGATTGAACTGGGCCAAGACGCATGATTTTGACTTGCTGATTGTGGATTACATGATGCCGGGGCTGGACGGCATCGCGTTCATTGAACAACTGCGCGCCATGCCAGAGAAGGTCAATTTGCCGATTTTGATGATCACGGCGAATGACCAGAAACAGATTCGCTACCGGGCGCTGGACGTTGGTGCCACCGATTTCCTGACCAAGCCGGTGGACAAGGTCGAGTTCATGGCGCGTGCCAACAACATGCTGCAATTAGGAGCCAGCCGCAAGGCACTGGCTGACCGGGCGGCCTGGCTGGCTGAAGAGGTCCGCAAAGCCACCGCAGAGATTGTGCGCCGCGAGCGCGAGACGGTGATCCGGCTATCCAAGGCCGCAGAGTACCGCGACCCCGAAACCGGGGCGCATATCTTGCGCATGGCGCACTACTCGGAGTTGATCGCCAAGGCGCTGGGCTTGTCCAAGGCCGAGCAGGAGTTGTTGCTGGAGGCCGCACCCATGCACGACATTGGCAAGGTCGGTATTGCTGACAACATTTTGCTCAAGCCCGGACGGCTGACCCCAGAAGAGTTTGAGGTCATGAAGCAGCATGCCGTGTATGGTCACGAAATCCTCAAAGGCAGCCAGTCCAGGGTGTTGCAAGCGGGCGCTGAAATTGCTCGCGACCATCATGAGAAGTTTGATGGTTCTGGCTACCCAAATGGTTTGGCTGGTGCTGATATTCCAATTTTCAGCCGCATCGTTGCCGTTGCCGATGTGTTTGATGCCCTGACTTCAGAGCGGCCCTATAAAAAAGCCTGGACGCTGGAGCGCGCCAGCGAGCACATCAAGGCCAGTTCCGGCACCCATTTTGATCCGCAATGCGTGGACGCGTTTTTCTCCAACTGGGATGCCGTGCTTGAGATTCGCCAGCGCTTCACTGACGACATGTAAAGTATTGATATTTATTTTATAGCTGTAAGCGCTTATGGGTAGTGGGCTAGAGCCTGATTTACCTTAAAATCAGTACCGGGATATGCGAATGCGTCAGTACCTGTTGCGTTTCGCTGCCAAGCAACAAGCGCTTGACACCCTTGCGCCCATGAGAAGCCATCACAATCAGATCGCATTTATTTTTTTTGGCAGTGGCGATGATGGCATCTGACACGACATCGGATTTAACCGTCACAGCGCGCGCCTTGACACCTTCGATTTCGGCAAGCCGCTTGACTTCATCCACCACCGCTTGTCCCTCATCGGCCCACTGCTGCTCGATGCGGCCTACCTCGGCGGCCTGCAACGCCAGACCCCCTTCAAAATAGCTTTGTGGGTAACGCGGTACGATTTTGAGAGCAATCAGACTGGCTCCGGTCGCGGCTGCCAGTGAAATTGCGCTGCTGACGGCTTTTTTAGACAGGGCGGAACCGTCGGTGGCAACCAGAATTTTTTCGTACATGGCGCATCTCCTCGTTGGTAAAAGCGCCAGCATAACCTGACGGCGCGGGCAGGTCTTGATCAGAGTCAGGTTATTTGCAGACGTTCTCGGATACCCTTGCAGCCATGCCGCTTAACAGTTTTAGCCCACTACAAGTCAATCCGGATGGTTCAATCCATGCTGCATTGACGCCGCCTGCCGCGCCAGATTCCACCGAGTCGCTCCAGTTGCTCGACGATGAGCAGGAGTGGTCGGCGTTCAGCCGGCCTGATGCGTCGCATGCGGGCTGCTGGGAATCAAATGTGGTGATCGAGGGCATGCACTGCGCCGCCTGCGCCCTGACCGTCGAGGACGCGCTGAAACAGGTGCCGGGTGTGCTGTCGGCTGAGGTCAGTGCCGGTAGCCAGCGTGCCCGCATCGTTTGGGCGGCCGAGATGGTGCTGCCGTCGAAATGGATGCACGCGGTGCGCCACTCGGGTTACCGTGCTGTGCCTGCCAACGATGCATTCGCCCGTGAACGACGCAAGCAGGAGTCACGCAAGGCGCTTTGGCGGGTGATGGTGGCCGGCCTTTGCATGATGCAGGTGATGATGTACGCGCTGCCCGCTTATGTTGCCGATGCGGGTGATCTGACCACCGAAATGGAGCACTTGCTGCGCTGGGCTTCGTGGGTGCTGACGCTGCCAGTGGTGTTGTTCTCTTGTGCGCCATTCTTCACCAATGCCTGGCGCGACATCTTGCATCGCCAGATCAGCATGGATTTGCCAGTCGCATTGGGCATGTTGATCACCTTTGCGGTGAGTACTGCAGGCACGTTCGATCCCACTGGCACTTTTGGTCGCGAGGTGTATTTTGATTCGCTGACAATGTTCGTTTTTTTTCTGTTGGGTGGGCGCTGGTTTGAACTGCGTTTGCGCGATAAAACGGCGGGTGCTCTGGAGGCGTTGATGAACCGGCTGCCTGACAGTGTGGAACGGCAAGCAGGCGATGGAACCTTCGAACGGGTGCCAGTCAGGCGCTTGAAGGTGGATGATGTGATTCGCGTGTTGCCCGGAGAAGCTTTTCCGGCCGATGGCCTTGTTCTGCGTGGTGAAACCTCGGTGGACGAGTCACTGCTCACGGGTGAGTCGCGCCCGGTTGCGCGTGGTGTCGGCAGTGATGTCATTTCCGGCAGTCACAATCTGGCGGCAGTCGTGCTGGTGCGGGTGGTTCAAGTCGGTGATAAAACCCGCTTTGCACAAATTGTCAGTTTGATGGAGAGTGCCTCCACCACCAAACCGCATATCGCCAAATTGGCCGATAGCATTGCCAAGCCGTTCCTGCTGGGGGTGCTCGTCGCTGCTGCGCTGGCTTGTTTGTTTTGGTGGAACACCGATCCGGAACGTGCCTTGATGGTGGCCGTTTCGGTACTGGTGGTGACCTGTCCTTGCGCACTGTCACTGGCCACGCCTGCTGCCATGCTGTCGGCCGCTGGTGCGTTGGCGCGGCGCGGCGTGCTGGTGCGACGACTTGATGCTTTTGAAGCGTTGGCGGCGGTGGACACGGTCATGTTTGACAAAACTGGCACGCTCACGCGTGATGCCATGGTGTTGAGCCAGGTGGATGTCCGTGAAGGTTTCTCACCGAGTCAGGCGCTGGCCATGGCGGCAGCACTGGCGCGGCATTCGCTGCATCCGGTGTCCCGTGCCATTCTGGCGGCTGATGTGCTGGCGGATCCCTCGCTCGCGTGCACTGCTGAAAATGTGGTGGAACACGCCGGGCAAGGCTTGACGGCACAGGTGCGCGCAGACTCAGCACCCGCTTTGATTCATGAATTGCGCTTGGGGTCGGCAGATTTTTGTGGCGTTGCAGCAGTCCAATCGGGGGATATGCAAGTTTTTTTAAGCGACAGCCAGGGCTGGTTGGCGACTTTCGGACTACAGGAAGATATTCGGCCCGATGCCATTGAAACCGTTGTTCAGTTGAAAGAACTCGCAATGGATGTGCGACTGCTCTCAGGAGATGCCAGTGATGCCGCCATGCGGGTAGCCACCAAGGTGGGCATTGCGAACTTTGAGGGCAAGTGCTCACCGCAGGATAAATTGGATTTTCTGCGCAAGGCGCAAGTTGCCGGAAGCAAGGTGGCTGTGGTTGGGGACGGGCTCAACGATGGGCCGGTCCTGGCTGGTGCGCATGTCTCCTTTGCATTCGGACGCGCAGTACCGCTGGCGCAGGCACAAGCTGATTTTCTGGTTGCAGGCAGCCGTTTGACGGATGTGTCGTTCGCTGTCGTATTGGCACGACGAACGCTGGCAGTCGTCAGGCAAAATTTGTGGTGGGCTGCCATTTACAATACGATCTGTGTGCCTTTAGCGATTGCCGGAATGTTGCCGGCGTGGCTTGCTGGTATAGGCATGGCAAGCAGTTCATTGCTGGTTGTCATGAATTCTTTTCGTCTGTCGCGTGACTCACAATCGCCAAGGGAGGTCTGATGGATGTGCTCTATTTGTTGGTGCCTTTGTCGGTGGTTCTTGTGTTTTTTATCATTGGTGGAATCTGGTGGGCGATCTACCGTGGTCAATTTGACGATGTGGATCAGGAGGGGGAACGAATTCTTAAGGATTGACAATAATTTTTGTAGTGATTTGATTTATATCAAATTGTGCTGATAACGGGTAACGGAAACTTCGCGCAAACTAACTGAGAAGAGGTGAACATGGCATTTTCAAATTCGCAGGCAACTACTTATAGCGACAAAGTCGTT
>JAIFMT010000175.1 GCA_020048295.1 Rhodoferax sp. | reverse complement strand
GCCAGATCGTGCATCCGCTGGACTGGCAAAGCGAACGCGCCGTGCCGCTGCTGAAAAACGTGCAGCGCCTGACCGCGCCCAACCCTGGCGCGATGACCGGCCCGGGCACCAACAGCTACCTGGTGGGCGACCCCGCCACCGGCTTTATCGCCATCGACCCCGGCCCGGCCGACCCCGAGCATCTGGACAAGCTGTGGCGCGCCGCCGGGGGCGACATCCGCATGATCGTCTGCACCCATTCGCACCCCGACCATTCGCCGGGTGCGCGCGGGTTGCAAACGCTGTGCCAACACCGCCCGCATCCCAGCCACACCCCGCACGACAGCGTTGCCCAACCGGCCCGTGAGCCAGCGTCGCCCCGGACGCTGGCTTATCCGCCCATCCTGGGGCTGCCAAGCGCCCCCACGGCACGCGCCCACAGTGCCTTTACGCCGGATGACTCACTACAAAATGGAGAGCTTCTAGCGCTTACACCAATTGGGCTGGAGGCCGATTTGGCATATGAAACAGGGCACACGCTGCAAGTCATCCACACGCCCGGCCATGCCGCCAACCATCTGTGCCTGATGCTGCTGCAAGACGGCCTGTTGTTCAGCGGTGACCACATCTTGAACGGCAGCACCACAGTGATCGATCCGCCCGACGGCGACATGAACGATTACCTGGATTCGCTGGACCGGCTCAGCCACGCCTGTGCCGAGCAGCACCTGCAGTACATCCTGCCAGCGCACGGTTATGTCATAGGCGGCCCCGAAGACGAAGCCCTGCAAGCCATTGCCCGCCTGAAAAACCACCGCCTGCAGCGCGAAGCCAAGCTGATGCGGGCGATGCAGGCGCAGCCCCAGGGTTCGCTGGATGACTGGCTGGCCCTGGTTTATGACGATGTGCCCGAGCGCATGTGGCCGGTGGCGCGGCGCTCGCTGCTGGCACACCTGGCGCGCATTGAATCAACGCTGCCCGGTAACGCCTGAACGGCACTCCATCAGCGCTGCCTGAGGTCGGGCCGCCGTTTCGATACCGCTCAGGTTGAAAATCTGGCCAGCGTGACCACTTGCTGATTCCTCGCAACCAACTGCCACCCATTGCCATGCCCGCCCTCCTCATCACCGCCGTCGGTCTGCTGCTGGTGGCCTGGTTTGCCGGGCAACCCTGGTGGCGCGAGCGGCAACGCCGGCGCGTGCGCCAACAAGTCTTTCCAGCCGCCTGGCGTGACATCCTGCGCCGACGCGTGCCGCTGTTCGCCAGATTGCCGCCTGACCTGCAGCACCAGCTCAAAGGCCTGATTCAGGTGTTTCTGGCCGAAAAGACCTTCATCGGCTGCCAGGAACTGACCATCACCGACGAAATGCGGGTGACGATTGCCGCCCACGCCTGCCTGCTGCTGCTGAACCGCCCCGGTGCCGACTATCCCCGGCTACGGCAGGTTCTGGTGTATCCGGGCAGCTTTGTGGTGGAGCGCGACCACACCGACGGCATTGGCGTGGCGCACCGGGCGCGTCAGGTGCTGGCGGGCGAATCGTGGTCGCAGGGGCAGGTGGTGCTGTCGTGGCAAGACACGCTGGACGGTGCCGCCGTGCCCGACGACGGCCAGAACGTGGCGATTCACGAATTTGCCCACCAGCTCGATCAGGAAACCGGCCACGCCAACGGTGCGCCCCTGCTGGCCCGGCGCGCGCATTACCAGCGCTGGTCAGCGGTGTTGAGCGAGGAATTCATGACGCTGCAAGCCCGCGTAACGCGCGGCGCGCCCAGCCTGTTTAACGACTACGGGGCGACTGACCCGGCCGAATTCTTTGCCGTGGTGTCCGAGGTGTTTTTTGAGCAGCCGGTACAGATGGCGCAGGAACACCCGGCGCTGTACCAGCAGTTTTGCCAGTTTTACCAGCTTGATCCATTGAACTGGGCGTAGCCGCTGAAGCAAGCCCATCGCGCCGGTTACCATGCCGGCCATGATCACACCCCAGAAACCCGCTCGCCCGTTGCTGGCAAACGCCTCGGGCAAAACTGCCATCAAAGGGGCCGCAGGGGCGAGCGCTGCCAGAGCTGCGGCGGCCGACGGCGAGCGCCTGTCCAAGCGCGTGATGCAGCTCAAGGGATGCTCGCGCCGTGAGGCCGAGCAGTATATTGAGGGCGGCTGGGTGCAGGTCAACGGCTTGGTGGTGGAAGAACCGATGGTGCGCGTGGCGCAGCAGACCGTCACGCTGGACCCGAACGCCAGCCTGATGGCACTCACCGAGGTCACGCTGCTGCTGCACAAGCCGGCGGGCTTTGATGCCATGGCGGCTGCGGGCCAGGCTGGCAAGCACGTGAAGCCGGCGCAGCAGTTGCTGCTACCTGCCAACCATGCCGAGGATGACCCGTCGGGCACGCGCGTTCTCAAACGCCACTTTGCCAAACTCACCGCCTGCGTGCCGCTGGAGCCCGGTGCCAGCGGGCTGGTGGTATTCACGCAGGACTGGCGCGTGCTGCGCAAGCTGACCGAAGACGCGGCCGTGCTGGAGCACGAACTGCTGGTCGAGGTCAAAGGCGAGGTTTCGCCCGCGCAATTGCAGCGCCTGAACACCCCACCGGCCAGTGAGCGCGACACGCTGCCAGCGGTCAAGGCCAGCATCAACAGCACCAGTGCGACATCAACCCGGCTGCGCTTTGCCTTCAAGGGCGCGCACCCCGGGCTGCTGGCTTACCTGTGTGAGCGCGCTGCGCTACAGATCACCAGCATGAAGCGCTTGCGCGTGGGTCGCGTGGCACTGGGGCATTTGCCGCAAGGCCAGTGGCGCTATTTGCTGGCGCAAGAGCGGTTTTGAAGTCTGGCCCGGCAGCCGGCAGCATCGGGCGTGCCATCCCGTTGGCATCTGCGCGGAGCTGGCCAACTGCCGCGCTCAGTCCATCAGCGCCTCACCCTCCACCTCGTCGCTGAGCTGGGGGTAACGGGTTGGGTCAGGCAGGTTGTAGTGCCACCACTCGTAGGGGTGGTGCGTCCAGCCGGCGGCGGTCATCAGCCCCAGCAGCAGGCAACGGTTGTGCTGTGCCGCCGGGGCGATGTCGGTGCGGCCGTGAAACGACTGCTCTGTCATCTCGTCAAACGCCGTTCCCATGTCCAGCGGCGTGCCGTCGGCCGCGCACAGCGTCAGATCAACCGCCACACCGCGTGTGTGCATGGAGCCAATGCGCGGATCTGCGACAAACATCGGATTGGGTAAAACGGCCCACAAGCGCCACTGCGCCACCGAGGGCCGATAGGCATCAAGCACGCGCAGCCGGTATCCCTGCGCCAGGGCCAACTCAGCCGCCAGTTCCAGTGCCGCCAGCGCGTCCTTGTGCAAAAAGGCAATCGCGTGGTGGTAAATGACCTGTCCGGTCAGGTTGTCGGGGGTGGCGTAGCGCAGGTCAATGTCGATGGCAGGATGGCAGATTTCTTTAAGCGGCATGGGCGGCGATTATCCGGTGCGTTTTGGGTTGCCTTCCACACTGAACAACTGGCCGCGCGCCGCATCGGTGATGGCCAGCACGCAGGGGTGCGTGATGCGCCGCTCCACCGACACTGCGTAAAACTCCTCCACCAGTTCCGCCGTGCGGCCAATCACCAGCACGCCAAACTGGCTGCAGGTTTCGGCTTCGAGCACGCTGGGGGCCATGAAAATACCCTGTCCCTCACGGCCAAAGGCTTTCATCAGTGCGGCATCATCAAATTCACCCACCACCACCGGGGCCACCTGATGGCGGGCAAACCAGCCTTCGAGTTGACGCCGCACCGCTGAAGTGGCCCCTGGCACCAGCATCGGCAGCCCATCCAGGCACGCCGGAAAGTCGCCTTGGATGCGTGAATGCAGAGCCGGCGCACAAAAGAAACTCAGGTCACTGCGCCCCAGCGCATGGTTGAACGCCTTGACGCTGACCCGCCGAGGCATCGGCTCGTCGGCAATCACCAGATCCAGCCGGTGCAGCGCCAGTGCTGCCAGCAGATCGTCAAACGTGCCTTCGCTGGCCAGCAGCTTGACCGGCTGACCGATGGACATCGCTGGCTCCAGCAACCGGTACGCCACCGACTTGGATACCGAGTCGGCCACGCCGACGCGGAAGTCCAGTCTCGGCTGGCTACCACGCGCCTGCCGCAGCGCGCCTTCGAGTTCGCTGCCCAAGTTGAAAATCTGATCGGCATAACCCAGCGCCAACCGGCCATGCTCGGTCAGCTCCAGCTGTCGTCCGCTTTTGCGAAACAGTGGCCGGCCCAACCAGTCTTCGAGCAATTTGATTTGCCCCGACAGGGTCTGCGGCGTGGTGTGCAGCTGTTCGCCAGCGCGCATGATGCCGCCGGCGCGCGCGGTGACCCAAAAATAGTAAAGGTGCTTGAAATTCACGTGAACAGCCTCAGTTATCCCGCTAATGATTCGGTTTTTTCGAAGTTTTATTGTCTCAAATTCGAATTTACACAAATTTACTGGAACTATAGAGTTAGCCCCTGTGTCACAACATTTCGACACTGACTGGAGAAATCAAGATGCGTTTAAGTACCAAAGGTCGTTTTGCCGTTACCGCCATGATTGATGTCGCGCTGCGTGAAAGGCTCGGCCCCGTGCCGCTGTCGGACATTGCAGCACGGCAACAAATCTCGCTCTCGTACCTGGAGCAGATGTTCAGCAAGCTGCGCGCCGAGGGTCTGGTGGTCAGCACCCGGGGTCCGGGCGGCGGCTACACGCTGGGCCAGCGTACCGATGCCATCACGGTGGCCGACATCATCAGCGCGGTTGAAGATGCGCCGCAAAAAACCAGCACGACCGAACTGGAGCCGGCCCACGACATGGCGCAGGACCTGTGGGACGCGATGAACGCCCGGGTGCTGGATTTCATGCAGTCGGTCACCTTGCGCAGCCTGGTGCTGGAGCAACTCGCCAAAGGCGTGAAGATCGAGCAAAAGCCAGCGCCCAACCGCGGTGTGTTCAAAAAGCCACCCGAGCACACCGCGCGCAGCAACGCACCCAACTCGGTGTTTGCGCTCGGTCAGTCTTTGCTGGCACGCGGCTAATCAGCCTGTAGCCCAAGGTGTACTTGGGTCTGGTGCTATGAAAAGTGTGAAGCCCACCGATAAGCCGGATTCTGTGCATTGAGGTTGCCCCCAATGTGACTGCCATTACTCTGGGCCACTGGTCACCCAGTGGCTCGGTGCTACCTACCCGCCAGCTCCGGGGGCCCCGTCAACGCTGGCCT
>JAIFMT010000209.1 GCA_020048295.1 Rhodoferax sp. | reverse complement strand
GGCTGCGCGCCGTTGGTGATCTGTTTGGCCACGTTGAGGATGTCGGGGGTGACGCCAAAGGTTTCGGCACCGGTGAAATCTCCAGTGCGGCCAAAGCCGGTGATGACCTCGTCAAAAATCAGCAGGATGTTGTTGGCGGTGCAGATGTCGCGCAGGCGCTGCAGGTAGCCCTTGGGCGGAATCACCACGCCAGCCGAGCCTGAAAACGGCTCAACGATCACCGCTGCAATGTTGCTGGCATCGTGCAGCGCGATCAGTTTGAGCAGCTCGTCGGCCAGTTCCAGCCCGTTGGGTGGCATACCGCGTGAAAACGCGTTGCTGGCCAGCTGGGTGTGCGGCAGGTGGTCGGCCTCAATGCCCTGGCCAAAGGTCTTGCGGTTGCCGACCATGCCGCCCACCGAAATACCGCCAAAGTTGACGCCGTGGTAGCCCTTTTCGCGGCCAATCAGACGGGTCTTGGTGCCTTGGCCTTTGGCACGCCAGTAGGCCCGCGCCATCTTCAGCGAGGTGTCGGCTGATTCTGAGCCCGAACCGGTGAAAAACACATAGTCCAGCCCGGCCGGGGTCAGTTCTTTGAGCTTGTTGGCCAGTGCAAATGACAGCGGGTGGCCAAACTGGAAGGCCGGCGAATAGTCCAGCGTGCTGAGCTGCTTGCGTGCGGCTTCGGCAATCTCGGCGCGGCCATGGCCCAGGCCACAGGTCCACAAGCCCGACAAGCCGTCAAAAATCTTGCGGCCATCGACATCGGTGTAGTAGCAACCGGCGGCGCTGGCCATCATGCGCGGGTTGGCCTTGAAGTTGCGGTTGCCGGTAAACGGCATCCAGTGCGCGTCCAGCCAGGCGGCATCCGTGCGGGGCTGGGTCAAAACTTGGGTGTCTGAAAGGTTCATGGCAAGGGCCTCGGGTAAATGGGCGAAAGCGCGATTGTGCGAGGCTCTGTTACTCTTATAAATGTTGAAATATCACTCTTTGGTTGCCAACCTATGCAAGTAACAAGCCGTGCGGCCTTGGGCCAGCTCAGCGACATGGACATCCGCCTGCTGCGCGTCTTCAAAAGCGTGGTCGATTGCGGCGGCATGACGGCTGCCGAGCTGGAACTCAATATTGGCACCAGCACGGTCAGCCGCCACGTTAAAGACCTGGAAACCCGCCTGGGCCTGACGCTGTGCCGGCGTGGCCGTGCCGGCTTCGCGCTAACCCCCGAGGGCGAGCAGATTTACGCCGAAACGCTGCAACTGCTCAGCAGCGTGGACGCGTTTCGCAGCCGGGTCGATGAGATTCACCAGCGTATGGGCGGCGCGCTGCACCTTGGCGTTTTTGACAAGACCGCCAGCAACCCGCAGTCTCACATTGGCGAGGCGATTGCGTTGTTTCAGGCGCAAGCCCCTGAGGTCAGCCTGCACCTGCATGTGGCCCCGCTCAACGTGATCGAGCGCGGCGTGCTCGACGGCCAGTTTCAGGTGGGCATCATTCCCGGCCACCGCAGCTCGGACACGCTGGCGTATGAGGCGCTGTTTGACGAGACCATGTATCTGTACTGCGCACCCACGCACCCGCTGTTTGCCACAGAGGCCGCGCAGCAGCCAAGCGACTGGGAGGCGCTGCGCCAGCACCGTTTTGCCGGGCTGGGCTACCACTCGCCCAACATGGACCTGGCGCAACAGGTGCGCCTGACCCGCAGCGCCACCGGCTACGACCAGGAGTCGATTGCCACGCTGATTTTGTCGGGCCGCTTTTTGGGCTTTTTGCCTGACCATTACGCGGAAAGCTTTGTGCGCCAGGGCCGCATGCGCGCGCTGCAGCCGCAGACCTTCAGTTACCGCTGCAGTTTTTTTGGCATCGTGCGCGCCTCGCCGCAAAGCGCGCGCGTCACCCGGGCGTTTCAGGCCTGCCTGCGTGCAGCGCATGGTGCCGTTGCCGACCCGCCAGTTGCGTAGAATCCAGCCCCTGCCCTGATGCGCTGTGGGCTGTTACAAATCCCCATGATTGGAGTGCTTTTTCGTGCGTTTTGCCGCCAACGAACAGTCGCTTCCCCGCTTGCACCTGATTGGTACTTTGACCATCGTGGTGCTGCTGACGCTGCTGTTGGGTGTGTTTTTTTCAATGCGCAGCGCCGCCGATCACCGCGCCTCGATCGAGCGGGTGGCACAAACCATCCGCGCCGAGCAGCAGCAACGGCTGCAAGGTGAGTTGGACTCGGCCATCAGCTACATCGACTTCACCCGCTCGCGCACCGACGAGGTGCTGCGAAAAAATCTGCGCCAACAGGTCGATATGGCGGTGCAGGTGGCGCAAGCCATCTACACGCGTGAAGCAGCGCGGCGTTCCAGGCAGGAGGTACAACGCCTGATCGTCGAAGCGCTGCGGCCGGTGCGTTTTTTTGACGGGCGTGGCTACATTTTCATTGACGACATGAGCGGCCGGGTGGTGCTGATGCCGATCTCGACAAAAGCCGAAGGCCAGTCTTTCATCGATGTGAAAGACGATACCGGTTATTACATTATTCGTGGCCTGATCGAGGCGGCACGTTTGCCCGCTGGGCAAGGATTTATCCGTTACCGCTATTTCACGCCGGAATCCCGCGCGCTGATGAACGACAAGCTGGCTTATGTGCGCTACTTTGCCCCTTTCGACTGGCTGATTGGCACCGGCGACTACACCTACAAGTGGGATCAGCAACAGCAGCGCGAGGTGATCGAGCGCCTGCGCAGCGTGAACTTTGGCGACAGTGGCTACATCTCGCTGCTCGACAAAACCGGCCAGGTGCTGCTGTCACGCCAGCGCGCCGGTCTGGAGGGGCAAGCCCTGGACCAGCTGCCCGCCGGGCAACAGGCCATCATTGGCCAAATGTTTGCCAAGGCCAGCCAGGGCGGCGGCGTGGTCCATTACGCGTGGATTGACCGCCAAGGCCAAAGCGTCAGCCGCACCGCTCTGGTCAAACGGATCGAACCCTGGGGCTGGACGGTGATTGCCAGCATCTCCGACGATGAAGTGCAAGGTGCGTTGCAGCGCGAGCTGTCGCAGCAGGTCAGCGCCGCCGAGCGGCTGAGCCAGTGGCTGCTACCGCTGCTGCTGGCGCTGCTGCTGGGATTGGCCGCTTCGTATGCGTTTTCACGCTGGTCGAATCGGCTGTTCACCGCGTACCAGGACGACATCCGGGCCAAAAACCAGGCCATTGCCGACAGCGCTGCCTTATTCCGGGCAGTGTTTGACAATGCGGCCGTGGGCATTGCACAGTTGCAGACAGACGGCCGGGTAATGCAGGTCAACCAGCGTTATTGCAGTTTGCTGGGCTACACCCCGGCAGAAATTTTGGCACCGGACTTCCAGATCCAGCAACTCGTTCCCGCCGAAGACCAAGCTGCTGAACAGCAGCAGATGCAGCAGGTGATGAACGGTGCGGCGGATGACTACCACCTTGACAAACTTTACCAGCGCAAGGATGGCAGCCGGATCTGGGCCAATCTGGCGGTGCATCTGGTGCGCGACGGCGCTGGCACGCCGCAGTACATCATTGCGGCGGCCATCGACATCACCGAGCGCAAAAACGCCGAAAGCCAGCTGCGCCTGGCGGCCAGCGTGTTCACCCATGCACGTGAAGGCATCATGATCACGGAGCTGGACGGCACCATCGTCAATGTCAATGAGTCATTTACGCGCATTACCGGCTACAGCCGCGACGAGGCGCTGGGGCAAAACCCGCGCCTGCTCAGCTCGGGCATGCAGAATCAAAACTATTACATCGACATGTGGCGCGGCATCGAAGAAAAGGGCCACTGGTACGGCGAGCTATGGAACCGCCGCAAAACCGGTGAAATCTACGCCGAAATGCAAACCGTCAGCGTGGTGCGCGACAAGCAGGGCCAGCCTCGCTACTACGTGGCGTTGTTCTCTGACATCACGGCAGCCAAGGAACATCAGCGCCAGTTAGAGCACATTGCCCACTTTGACGCGCTGACCAACCTGCCCAACCGGGTGCTGCTGGCCGACCGCCTGACGCAGGCGATGCTGCAAGCGCAAAGGCGTGGCCAACTGCTGGCGGTGGCCTACCTGGACCTGGACGGCTTCAAGGGCATCAACGATGCCTGGGGCCATGACGTGGGCGACCAGGTGCTGCTGGGCGTGGCCACCCGCATGAAAGACGCACTGCGCGAAGGCGACACGCTGGCACGCATTGGCGGCGACGAGTTTGTGGCAGTGCTGGTGGACTTGCCCGATATCGCCGCCTGTCAGCCGCTGCTGGAACGTTTGCTGGGCGCCGCCGCCGAGTCGGCCACGGTGGAAGGCCAACGCCTGCAGGTGTCGGCCAGCCTGGGCGTGACGTTTTACCCGCAGCCCGAGGCGATGGATGCCGACCAGTTGCAGCGCCAGGCCGACCAGGCCATGTACCAGGCCAAACTGGCCGGCAAAAACCGCTACCACGTGTTTGACGCTGAGCAAGACCGCAGCGCACGCGGGCACTTTGAGAGCATCGAGCACATCCGCCAGGCACTGCACAACGAGGAGCTGGTGCTGTACTACCAGCCCAAGGTGCACATGCGCAGCGGCCAGGTGATTGGGGCCGAGGCGCTGATCCGCTGGCAGCACCCCGAACGTGGCCTGCTGGCACCGGCGCAGTTCTTGCCGGTGATCGAAAACCATCCGCTGGCGGTGGATGTGGGCGAATGGGTGATTGACCGCGCGCTGCAGCAAATGGAGACCTGGCACGCGCAGGGGCTGGACCTGGCGGTCAGCGTCAATGTGGGCGCGCGCCAGTTGCAGCAGACGGACTTTGTCACGCGGCTCACCGCCATCCTGGCCCAACACCCGAGCATTCAACCCGGCTGCCTGGCGCTGGAAGTGCTGGAAACCAGCGCGCTGGAAGACATCAGCGGCGTGTCGCTGGTGATTGAGGCGTGCCGTAAGCTAGGCGTGTCGTTTTCGCTGGACGACTTTGGCACCGGCTACTCGTCGCTCACCTACCTCAAGCGGCTGCCGGTGGCCTTGCTCAAGATCGACCAGAGCTTTGTGCGCGACATGCTCGACGACGAGGACGACCTGGCGATTCTGAAAGGTGTGATCGGCCTGGCGCTGGCGTTTCACCGCGAGGTCATTGCCGAAGGCGTGGAAACCATTGCCCACGGCACCGCACTGCTGCAACTGGGCTGCGAGCTGGCGCAGGGCTACGGCATTGCCCGGCCGATGCCCGCTACTGACATGCCAACCTGGGCCGC